>JAQGPD010000355.1 GCA_028293305.1 Verrucomicrobiales bacterium
CCTCGTTGGCGATTCCTATCCAATCGACCGCGCAAAGCACCACCGGTTTTTCCATGCCCAGCAGCACGATCCCCCGCGCCTGCAGCCCCAGCTCGCCGGCGCCGCGCATGGGATCGTAAGTCAGCCGACTGCCGGGCGCGGGGGTGACATCGCAATCAAAAGGAGCCACCCGCAGCGGCGCCGCACAAAGCGCGGCGGAACCCGCCACAAGGGATAACAAAATAAAAACCGATAATCGCGGCATGCTACGAAAACGCTCACCGCCCCTTGTTCCTTCCGCCAAACCGTAACAATGCCCGTCCCGGCCTTGAGCAGAGCCAAGGCCCACAGCCGCACCCCCCAAAAAAGCGAGCCTCACCCGCACCCTAACTCCAACCCAAACTCAAGCCCAAGCCCAGGCCTAACACCAATTCCAGCTAATAATCGGTAATTTCCGCACGGATCTTTTCCGCCGTCACTACGTGACGCAGAGGCTTTTTCCTTCGATACCATGGGATAAATCCCATGGCTACCTTCCGTGACCGCTACGCGGTCAGTTGCCTTCGTGGCCACAGGAAGCCGCTCAACCTGAAAGGTTGTGCGGTGCCGGATTTGCCAAAAGACCTATATCTTTGTGGAATTGGTATAAGTCTAAGCCCAACCCAAACC
Source organism: Verrucomicrobiales bacterium (assembly GCA_028293305.1). GTDB lineage: Bacteria > Verrucomicrobiota > Verrucomicrobiia > Verrucomicrobiales > V1-33 > CAIZWU01. Next base: position 649 of record JAQGPD010000355.1, read on the forward strand.
ACACCCTAACTTCAACCCAGCCCCCAACCCCCAAACCCCAACTCCCGCACCCTTCTGAAATGCCACCCTCCGCCGCCGCGTTTTCCTCACGATGAAAATCCCCCGCCTGCCGCTCCTCCTTTTGCTATTCCCTCCGGCGCTCCAGGCCGCGGACGCGCCCGGCGTTTCCGCTTTGCCGCATCTGCCGGCGTTGAGTCCGGAGGAGGCTTTGAAATCGTTCCGCCTTTCGCCGGGTTTCACCATCTCCGCGGCGGCGGTGGAGCCGCAGGTGGTGGATCCGGTCTCCATGAGTTTTGATAACAAAGGCGCGTTGTATGTGGCGGAAATGCGGGACTATTCCGAGCGCTCCCAGGACAAGCTGTCGAGGGTGCGCCGCCTGACCGACAAGGACGGCGACGGGGTCTTTGAAACCGCGGCGGTCTTCATGGATGGCCTGGCCTGGGCGACGTCCGTTTGTTGTCAGGGTGACGCGGTGTATGTCGCCGCCACGCCTGACATCTGGCGCTTGAAGGATACGGATGACGATGGCGTGGCGGACGTCCGCGAAGTGTTATTCACAGGCTTCGGCGACACCGACCGGAAGCTGAATGTCCAGGCGCTGGTGAACAGCCTAACTGTGGGGCCCGACGGCTGGATCCATGGCGTGACCGCGGCGAATGGCGGGCGCATCCGCCGGCCGGGAACGCCGGATTCCGCCGCGAAGCCGGTCACTGGAAAGGATTTCGCATTTGATCCCGCGACGCTGGAGTTCAAAACCAAAATGGGCGGCGGTCAATACGGCATGGACTTTGACCGCTGGGGCCGGCGCTTTACCTGCAGCAACAGTCATCATATCCAGTGGTTCGCGCCCCTGCCCCAGGGCGGGCGATTTTCCCCCAGGGAACAACTCTCCGACATCGCGGAGGACGGAGCGGCGGCTCCGATTTTCCGGCTCAGTCCGGACGAGCCGTGGCGGGTGCTGCGGACGTATTGGCGCGCCTCCGGGCTGGTGGCGGGACTGGTGGAGGGGAACGGAAAAGCGTCAGGGTATTTCACCTCCGCCTCCGGCATCCACTTCTGGCGGGACGACGCGATCATCGCGGACTGCGGCAGCAATCTGGTGCATCGGAAAACGTTCCGCGAGACAGTGGACGGCCCGGTGGCAGTGCGGCCGGAGCAGGAAAAAGCCATGGAGTTTCTGGCCAGCACGGACACGTGGTTCCGGCCCGTCAGCTTCGCCACCGCCCCGGATGGATCGCTGCTCATCGCGGATATGTATCGGGAATTCATCGAACATCCCGACTCCCTACCGCCGAACCTGAAATCTGTTATGGATCTGAACAGCGGGAGCGACCGGGGCCGCATCTGGCGGGTCACCGCCGCGGAAAAAACCTGGCCGCCGCGCACCCCGCCGGACCCCCTCCTGACAGAAATCGCCACGACCCCGGAGGCCGACCGACCGGCGCATTGGGCGCGCTGGTGGAAGGCGTCCGGCGGCGACGGAAGGGCGGCGACCACCCTCCTGCGCACCGTGGAAAATCCGGAAACCGCCACCGCATTTTACAGCGCCTGCGCCTCCGGCACCGACCCGGATGGCCACGTCGCCCTGGCGGCCGCGCTGCGCATTCCCGCCCCGGAAAATCTCCGTGCCCACGTGGCCGCGCTCCTGGCACAGACGGGCCTCGCGACTCCCGCGAGGATCCATGCGCTAACAGTTTCTTCCCGCTCCGGAAAGGAGGACGTCACGCGGGTGGCCCTGGACCCCAAAGAACCGGAATCTGTCAGGATTCCGGCGCTTTCCCACTCTCCGAAAGCCGCCGGACCGCTCATGGATCAATGGGCCGGTCTGACCCCCAACCTCCGCCGCGTCGCCCTCAGCACCCTGTCTCTTCAATGGAATGGCCAGTCCCGCATTTTGGAAAAATTAAGTCAGGGAAAAATCACCCCTGGCGACATTCCACTTCCCCTTGCCGGCAGCATGAGAAAGTCCACGGACCCGGCGGTCCGGGAACTGGCCATGAAGCTGCTGCCGCCCCCCGCCGTCGACCGGGCGGCGGTGGTGGCCAGCCGTCAGGGAGTGCTGAATCTGGATGGCAATGCCGACAAAGGTTTCCTCATTTTCCAACAACATTGCGCCACGTGCCATACCGATACCAACGGCGGCGCGGGCAAGGGGCTCCAAGCTCCCGGACCGGACCGCACTAGCTTCCGCAATAAAGGAAAACCCATGTTGCTGCTGGCCATTCTGGATCCGGACCGGGAGTTCGCGCCGCAATCCGCCCGCGTCACCCTGACATTTAAAAACGGCACCACCGACACCGGTGTCATGGATGAGGAAAACCACGGGGAGGTCCGCATCCTGCAATCGGTGAACCGCACCCGGACCGCCCGGCGGAGCGATCTCGACGGTATCGCGCGGGCCGCCGCATCCTACATGCCCACGGGGGTGGAGGCCGGTCTTTCCGACCAGGATCTCGCGGATTTGCTGGCCTGGCTCGTGCGCTGAACCGCGCCCTGCCGGAGCGACCCGGGAGAGCTGATCGACGATTTGAAGGCCGCACGCCGGATTCCGGAGCCGGCACCATTTTACACTCGCCATCCGGTCCGTCTCCTGTCAGCCTCCGCGCCCACCCATACCCCCTCGTCCTCCCTCCCCTCCGATGAAAACCCTGACTTTCCTGGGCGCCCTCGCGCTCGTGCCCGCGCTTCACGGCGCCATTCCCCTGACCGGTTCCGGCACCGTCACTCAAAACTTCAACACCCTCCCGACCGGTGCCGGTGTGGAGTGGAATGATAACAGCACGATGCCTAACTGGTGGCTTTACCGCAGCAATGCCGCCGCGCCATTTCCGATTCCCCTGCTGGTGAATGACAACGTGGCGGCCACGGCTTTCGCCGCCGGGGTTTACAGCTTCGGCCCCACGGGAGGCGCGGACCGCGCATTCGGCTCCGTGCCCACCGGCACCCTCGGGGAGATTTCCCAGGTGGTGGTCCTGCAAAACACCGGCGCGCTTCCTATCCAAATCACCAACATCGCCTTCGCCATCGAAAAATGGCGCGAGAACACCACGGCGGGCATCACGGAGCGCATCGATTTCAGTTATCAGAAAAACATCGACGAGTTCACTATCACCTCCGCGCTCGGCGCCGGGTGGACGGATTTGAACAACTATGATGTGGTGGTCCCCCACTCGGGCACCGCCAGCGCGATTCATAATCCATCCATCAATTTTCCGGTCAGCCAGGCTCCGGTGGACGCCATCGTCGTGGACCCCGGGGAATACGCCGCGTTCCGATGGCTGAATCCCAACGAATCCGGCTCGGACGCCTACTTGGGCCTGGATGATGTGGTGATCAGTTATCTGACGCTCGACGGAGCCATCGCCGCGCCCCCGCATAACATTGCGCGGGATTCCAAAGGCACCGCCAGCCTGACAGATGACACGCTTTCCTTCACAATCACGCCGGTCGGAACGGGCACCGTCAGCCCCGCCGGCTGGGTGCTCAGCGCCGCCTTGCCCGCCGGATGGACCGGCCCCGCCAGTGGTCCCTATAACGGGGATGCCACATTTTCGAACATCCCCGTCACCGGCCCCACGGTCACCCTGACCATCCGTGACAGTGCCACCGCCACCACCACCCGGACCATCACCGTGAGCACGCCGCCCGTGCCCGCGGACCTCACTCCGGCCGGCAATCCCATTGAGTGGCATTTCACCGCACCCGCGACCAACAGCACGTCCTTCAGCCGCACGTGGACGGACGGCCTGACAGATCTCGGTTGGACCAGCAATGCCCCTTCCAACGGCTTCAACGGCATCGCCACCCGGCCCGGCGGCGGGGATCCGAATCAATATTTCCGTCTCCGCAATTTCAAGCTGAACCGCTTCGTGACCGAGCCCGTGAACATCAGCGCGGTCTCGGTTTTCGACGCCTCGCTGCAATTGGCGACCTACACCACCAGCGCCAGCGCCTTCGAGGACGGTCCGGCGAACGCCGTGACTTTCGCCGGCAGTGACCGCTTCCAAGTGATTGTCGAACTCAGCTCCGACGGCGGCGCGACGTGGGTTTCCGCCGGCCCCAGCATCGTGAGTTCCGGCCAGACCGGCGTGTCGCAGTTCGCCGAATTTAAAATCGCCGATCCCGGCACGGGCTACACCGCCGACGCCGTGGTGCCCAGCACGCTGCCCGCCGTCGTTCCCTTCGCGGTCACCCGCTCCCAACGTTATCCCACCAACGGAGCCGGCCTCGCCCGCCTGGCGGTCCTGGGCGGAAACGACAGCGACTCGGAAAATTCGTTGTTCGACAATATCAAATTCTCGGTCGTTCCCTCGAAAATCACCGCCTCCGTGACCACCACGATCCGGGACAATCAAGGCGACGACAATCCGGCCAATGACACGTTCTCCTTCTCGATCGCTGTCAGCAATGACGACCTCGGCCGCCCCCTCGGCTGGACGAGCAGTGAGGCGGGAGTGAGCGGAAACTACGGGAATTTCCCCGCCTCCTTCCCGTTCTATCCAGTCTCCGGCGGGCCGCGCTCCATCACTTTCACCGACGTCCAGGACCCTGCGGGCACGCTGAATTTCTCCGTTCCCATCCCCCTCGGCGTCCTCAGCGCCACGCCTCCTCTCGTCACCCGGGATGAAGGCGCGGGTCCCGGACCGGCGGATGACACATGGACTTTCACGACCACGGTCAGCGCCGTGAATGGCGGCACCGGCTTCACCAACACGCTGAACGCCGACTCGGTGGACTACAACAATCCCATCACCTTCGGCCCCTATCCGGTTTCCGCCGGGGCGAAATCCGTGACCTTCCTCGACCGCAGTGACAACACCTGGACAACGGCCCTGACCGTCACGCCGCCCATCCGGCCGCAAATCGCCACTCTTGTCAGGACCGGCGCTCCCCTGCCCGTCTATCAATCCAACGCTTCGCTGGTCACAGGCTGGACAGAGCCCGGCACGCCCGGAACCCTGGTGCAGGTGAATGGCGGCGGCACCACTGCGCATGTGCTGACGAGCGATCCCGTGGATTTGTCAGGCATCAGTGAGGACGTGCTGTTCTATGCGGACTTCATCGCCGCGGATTCCAGCGCGGGCACCAACTTCGAAGCCAATGACACCTTTGTTATGGAACTGGAGCTGACCCGCCCCGGCGGAACGGAACGCATCAATCTCCTGACCGCCGCCCAGGACACGGGAGACGGCGCTCCCTCCACCGGTCCAAACGGTCCGGCCAACGGCGTGCTGAATGGTTTCAACGGCGTGGCCGTGACCGGTGTGACGGTTGTGCAGGACTACGATGCCAACCGCGAGCGTGATGAATTCAACCTGCCGGTGGGGGCAACCCCCTCCGATAGCGCGGCCTCGTTCAGCAGCCTGTTCCGCTTCACGGCAGTGATCCCGGACGATGTAACATCGGCCCAGGT
>JAQGPD010000384.1 GCA_028293305.1 Verrucomicrobiales bacterium
AGCTGAAATTGAAACCCGGCATGACCGCCACCGTGCAGGTCATCACCGGCGAGCGCACCGGCGTGATCAAGGTGCCTAACAGCGCCTTCCGCTTCAAGCCCCCCGGCAAAACGCCCCCCGCCGCGGCACCCGGCCCGGGCGGACCGCCACCGGCCGCGGCCATGGCTCCGCCCTCCGCCATGATGTCTGGCGCACGCGCCTCCACGGATGAAAAGGAAGTCTATCTGAAACCCAAGAATCCCACCGACACGCTGGTGGCGGTGAAGGTGAAAACCGGGCTCGGCGACGGGGTGCAGACGGAGGTGCTTTCCGGACTCAAGGAAGGCGATGAAGTGATCCTGTTATTGAAACCCAAGCAGGATGAAGCCGCCGGCACGACCAATCCTTTCGGCGGAGGCATGGGCCGCCGCTAACCATGGAATCCATGACCCGGCATCCAGTGATCCTGCTCCGCGGACTGCGGAAAACCTACGCCACCGACGCGGGCGAAGTCCAAGCCGTGAAGGGCGTGGACCTGACGGTCAATGCGGGCGATTTTGTCGCCATCATGGGCAGCAGCGGCAGCGGAAAAAGCACCATGATGAATATTCTCGGCTGTCTGGACCAGGCCAGCGAGGGGACCTATCATCTCGACGGCGTGGACACGTCGCATCTGGACAGCGACGAGCTGGCGGAACTGCGGAACCGGAAACTCGGCTTTGTGTTCCAAGGCTTCAACTTGCTGTCGCGCACCACCGCCCTGGAAAATGTGGAGCTGCCTTTGATCTACTCCCCGCGCCGTCTCAGCCCGGAGGAGCGGGATGACGACGCCATCGCGGAGCTGGAGCGCGTGGGCCTGGGGCAACGGCTGGACCATCACCCTAACGAGCTTTCCGGCGGTCAGCAGCAGCGCGTCGCCATTGCCCGGTCGCTGGTGAACCGGCCGGCGGTTTTGTTGGCGGATGAACCCACGGGGAATCTCGACAGCGCGACCAGCGACGAGATCATGAAGCTTTTCAAGTCGCTCAATGAAAGCGGCATCACCATCATCATGGTCACGCACGAGCCAGACGTGGCGGCGCATGCCCGGCGGACGGTGGTCATGAAGGACGGAGTGATCCGCAGCGATGAACGCCGGTTGCCGGAGGCCGTGGTGCCGGAGGCCGCGCCGGTCGAGGAAAAAGGCGGTTCCAACCTGATGGCGGGCACCTACCTGGCGTTGAATATCCTATCCACTTCCGGCCGGGCGCTGCTCCGCAACAAACTCCGGACGGTCCTGACGGCTTTGGGCATCATCATCGGCGTGGCGGCGGTCATCGCCATGGTGGCAATCGGCCGCGGTGCCAGTGCGATGATCGAGGCGCAATTCCGCAGTCTGGGATCGAATATGTTATTGGTTTTTTCCGGTCAGGTCTTCAAAGGAGGCGTTTACCGCGGGTTTGGCGGGGCGGGCACTCTGACGGTGGAGGACGCGGAAGCGATCGCCACGGAAATCCCTGGCGTGGTGGCGGTGAGTCCGGAAATCCGGAGCAATGAACGATTGATCGCGGAGGGGAAAAACTATTCCTCGCCGGTGCGCGGGGCGTCGCCGGCGTTTTTCCAGGTGCGCGATTGGGCGCTTTCGAGCGGGGCGATTTTTGGTGAGGAGGAGGTGCGCAGCATGGCGACCGTGGCCCTGCTGGGCCAGACGGTGGTGGACCGGATGTTCCCGGAGGGAAGCCCGGTGGGCCGCACGCTGAGGATCGGCGATGTGCCTTTCCAAGTGATAGGCGTCCTGGCGAAAAAAGGGGCGGCGCCCTGGGGTGAGGAGCAGGATGATGTGGTTATTATTCCCTACACCACGGCCATGAAACAGATCGTGGGGACCACCCGGCTGCGGAGCATCAATATCAAGGTGGGTTCCGCGCCGGAGATGGCGACCGCTCAGGAACAGACGAATCTGCTGCTGCGCGAAAGGCACAATATCCCGGATCCCTCGCTGGATGATTTTTCTGTCAGGACGCAGGATGAGTTTATCAAAATGGCGACCGCCAATACCAAAATCATGACGATTTTGCTGGGATCGATTGCCGGGGTTTCCCTGCTGGTCGGCGGGATCGGGATCATGAACATCATGTTGGTGAGCGTGACGGAACGGACGCGTGAGATCGGGATCCGACGTGCCGTGGGTGCCAAGGGACGGGACATCCGGCTGCAGTTCATTGTCGAAGCCATCGTGCTGAGCACGGTGGGCGGAGCGATCGGGATCGGCCTGGGAATCGGGACGGCGCAGTTGCTGACGCATTACGCGGGCTGGCCGGCCTTGGTGTCAGGATCGTCCGTGGCGATTTCCTTCGGGGTCAGTTTTGCCGTGGGCGTGGTGTTTGGCTTTTTCCCCGCGCATAAAGCCGCGAAGCTGAATCCGATCGAAGCCCTCCGGCACGAATGACCGGAGGGTGGACATTCTGTCCCCAGGGGAAGTCAGTTGCACGATGACGCAATGGGTCGACAGAATGTCGACCCTCCGGTGCTGGTCGACAGGATGTCGACGCTCCGGTGCTGGTGGACAGAATGTCCACCCTCCTTTGTCAGGCTCCGAAGCCGCGGAAGACGCAGCGGGCGGTGGGGGTTTCGTGGAGGACGATTTCGCTGAGGCCGGGGAGTTGGGGTTCCAGTTTGGTCCAGAACCAGGCGCACATGTTTTCGATGGTGGGGTTTTCCAAGCCTTCGATTTCGTTCAGATAGGAATGGTCCAACAAATCCACCAGCGGCTTCATGGCGCCGGAAATGCAGGCGTGGTCGTAGACCCAGCCGATGGCGGGATTGACTTCTCCTGTGACGGCGATTTCGATTTTGAAGCTGTGGCCGTGCATCATGCGGCATTTGTGGCCTTCGGGCGCGGTGGGCAGGGTTTGGGCTGCCTCGAAGGTGTATTCCTTGATGATGGTGGCTCTCATGACGTGACGTGATGGGTGGGGCGGTGCGTGCGCGGGGACGCTCAGGAGACGGATTCGACGGTTTGGTTGGCGTGGGAACGGAGGGCGGCGGCGAAAACCTGATGGGAGGCGAGGGCTTCCTCGGGGCGGACGCAGGAGAGGCGGCCGTTGAGCAGGCCTTCGCGCTCCATGAGATAGGCGGCCCACATTTGCTGCATGATGTCAGGGAACCCGGGCTCGAAAATACCGCCGGTGATGGCCGGGAAGGGCATGCCGAAACCGAGGTCCGCGCGCTCCCAGACCTGGGTGCCGCCGGTGCGGCGGAAGGTGTGGAGGGTCTTGGGCTCGGAAGTGTTATAGCGCATGCCGCCTTCGGTGCCGAGGACTTCGAAATACCACGAGTTGGTGGCTCCGGGGGCGAGGCGTTTCATTTCCAGGCGCATGGGGACGGACTCGCCGCCGGCCTGGACCCAGGTGTGGAGCATGGCGTTGTCCCAGGTATCGCAGGGCACCGGTTGGCCGTCCGGGCCGGGGCGGGTGGAAACGCCTTTTTGGAGTTGGGCATATACTTTTTCCGGCTTCCAACCGAGACGCAGCGGAAGGTGGAGGGTGTGCATGCCAAGGTCGCCCATGACGCCGATTTCGCCGCAGCTCTTGCTGGAGCGTTTCCAGTTGGCGGGCTTGGTGGGGTCCAGGTCGCTGGAGTGGTGGAAGCCGCTGCGGATTTCCAGGAGGCGTCCGAAGGCTCTGGATTGCACGCCTTTGAAGACGGCCTGGGCACCGGGGAAGAAGGGAAACTCCGAGCTGCAGCGCACGAACCGGCCGTGCTCCGTGCCGGCGGCGGTGATTTTTTCCGCGGCGGCCAAGTCGATGCCGAAGGGCTTTTCCGCCAGGAGATCCTTGCCGGCTTTCAGCACGTCCAAATAGATCTGCTCATGCAGGTGGTGGGGCACCGCGACGTAAACCACATCGATGGCGGGATCCGCCAGGAGTTCATGATAGTCGCCGGTCAGGAGCGACATGCCGGGGAGAGGACGGAACCATTCGCGCACCTTTTCTGAAACGTCGGCGACGGCGTGGAGAATGGGGCGGACGGGCATGTCCACCAAGGCGATCCAACGGGCAAAAGCGCTGGCGACTTCGCGGCCCATCAGGCCGCCTCCGATGATTCCGATGCGGATTTCTTTCATGAGGGATATTGGGGGAAAATTGAGAAATTGAGAAATTAAGAAATTGAGAAATTAAGAAATTGAGAAATTAAGAAATTGAGAAATTAGGAAATTAGGAAATTAGGAAATTAGGAAATTAGGAAATTCCGGGACAAGTTAGGATTGTTTTTTGGCGGGCTTGGTGGGTTTGGTGGGGGGCTTGGCCGGTGGGGTTTCCTTGGCGGGCGTG
>JAQGPD010000421.1 GCA_028293305.1 Verrucomicrobiales bacterium
GTTGAAAAGCAGGGAAATCACTCAGCCGCGCGCAAAATCGGACTGGGGGAGGCTCATGGAAGCGGACTCCTGCGGGCGTGACCACAGGATAAGCAGCCGCGCACCAAGTCGGACCTGGGGAGGTTCAGGCTGGGCTCGGGCGGGGTGGGGCTCGGGCTGGGTCAAGGTCTGGCAGGGTCTGGCAGGGTCCGGCAGGGTCCGGCAGGGTCCGGCAGGGGGCCGGAGTCGGACCGGGCTCTGAAATGCCGGGCTGGAGGGCCCGCCTAGCCGGGTTTTCCGTAAATATTTACCGCTGTTGAGTATTCCTTGTTGCATCCCCGCGTATCCCCGCTAAAACTCGCGACTCGCCTGCAAAACGGCGGTAACGGACAGGTGGCAGAGTGGTCGAACGCGCACGCCTGGAAAGCGTGTTTACAGCAATGTAACGAGGGTTCGAATCCCTCCCTGTCCGCCATTTTCAAACCCAACGAGTAACGGGTATTTCAGCGGGGGGTGGGAATCAAAACGGGAATGACCGGGGTTCTGAGTCATGATGTTTTTTCAACGGGAGCAGAAGTCCGCTTTGGTGTGACAGGACGCGCCGGGACGCAGCTCCACGGCGTCGTCGGCATGGGAGGGATTGCTTGGGCGGAAACGGGCATTAAACCAAAGCAAATCCGGAATCAGTATATTTCCCGCGCTTTATTCCGGCGTCGCTACGCGACGCGAGGCTTTTTATCCGTTAGAGCAGTTCAAATAATGCCGTAGCCGCCAAGCCTCCGCAATATTGGGCCCGGAGAGCCGGAATCTTTATAGCCACCGACATGCGAAAAATGGTCGAGCTCCGGAGGAGCGGCATATTCTTTCCGATGAAACCAGATGTCGCTCCTCCGGAGCTAAAATATAACGGGTGACTATAGCTTAAAGATTTAACCCCTCCGGGGTCGGATGCTGGCTACGTCAGTATTTAAAATGGTCCAGTCCGTGGGATGAATTCCACGCCTGCCTTCCGTGACCGGCATGCTGTCATGCTTCTGTGGCTACAACCCAACCTGCCAGCTTGCAGGGAGACGGCCTTGCCAAAATGTTCATTTCTGTGTGGAAATGGTATAACCGATCTCCGATGGTTGCTGGAGGGCCGCAGGCCGGAGGGTTGTGGTTTCCGACTATAACGGAATCATCCTTCCGCGTGCTTTCCCAACTGCCGGGCCAGACTGATCAGTTCCTCCGAGTTTTCCAAGCCGTCCAGAAATTGCCGGGGGATGCCGCCCAGGCCAACCTGGGCGCCGACAAGCGCTCCTGTCAGGATGGCGCGGGACTGATTCTGCCCTCCGCCATTGATGGCATGGAGGACAGCTTTTCCGAAGTCATCCGGGAAACGCGCGGCCAGGTAGTAGGCGGCGGGGAGCTGATGATAGATCGCGCATGGCATTCCATAGACGATGGAAACTTTCCAGGCCGGCTCGATGCGGATCCCGGGATCCTGCGCGGCTTCCGCAATGCAGGAGGGTGTTAGCAACGCGTCCGGGGAGGAGAAGCTGCCGACCCGCGGGGAGGGCGGACCGCCTGGTTTTGGGGGGGCCAGCTTTTCCCCGGTGACGGCATGGAATGGCAGCTCGCCCCGCTTGACCAGCTTCATGAGTTTGTCGGAAATGGCGGCATCCAGCGGTTCCCCTTGGACGAGCAAGGCCAGCACACTGCAATAGGCGGTCGTCATTGCCACCACCGCTTCGTCGGCCTGGGTGAGGAGACAATTCGCGCTGACGGATTGCGCGACTTTTCCGGGTGATGCCGCATAGAGGGCCGCCAGGACCAAGGCCCGCTCAGCGGCTTCGGTGGTGTCGGACTGTCCGCCGGCTTCACTCCAGGATTTTTTTTCCTGAACGCGCCGACGCCATGCTTCGCGGATGGACTGACTGGTGTAGCCGCCCGGCCCGTTCATGGGCGTTCCGTCGAGTTGGGGAAAGAGTTCCTCGTCCAGGCGGCGGCAAAAGTCGGCCTCATCGTAGGCCCCTTTCCCGACCACCGAGCGGAGGAGCATGGTGGTGATGATGCCGGATTGGGAAAGCTGACCGGCTTTGAGGCCGGCGTGGTAGCGGTGCGCTTTGGGGTCGGTGTAGCCGGAAATCCACTCGCCGTGGTCGCGGCGCATTTCATCCAGGTCGTAATACCAGTGGGGCCCCACGCCCAGGGCATCGCCTATCAAGGCCCCCATCACGGCACCGGCGGCGCGATCATTCAGAGTTGGTTTTGAGGACATGGAATAGCAGGCTGGGATTTAAAAAACGGGATGAAGTTGAAGCTGGGTGGATGGGTGACCAAGGCGGGTCCGCGATTTGGCGGCGAACATCCCTGGATGCGGCGTCCGGTTCCTGACAGATTTACGCCGGCGCCGTCCGGATGGATTCAGCCGTGATGAGCGGCGCGCTGGGAATGGAATGCGTTCAGGTTAGGGAAATGCCGGCGAGGAGTTCCTGGTAGACTTGCAGGTCGCTGGCGGAGTGGCAGCAGAAGGTGATGTCGCGGAGGGAGGGGTTGGTTTTTAGAAAATCCGCGGCGGTTTGGATGGCGATCTGCGCGGCGGGACGGAAAGGGAAACCGAAGATGCCGGTGCTGATGCAGGGAAAGGCGATGGAGGTCAGTCCGCGGTTTTCGGCTAGAGCGAGGGATTTCTGATAACAGGAAGCCAGCAGTTCAGCCTCGCCGCGCGTGCCTCCGTCCCAGACCGGGCCGACGGTGTGGATGATGAACCTGGCGGGGAGATTGTAGCCCCGGGTGAGTTTGGCGTCGCCTGTTTTGCATCCACCGAGGAGTCGGCACTCGTGGACCAGTTCGGGTCCTGCGGCGCGGTGGATGGCACCGTCCACGCCGCCGCCGCCGAGGAGGGAGGAATTGGCGGCGTTGACGATGGCGTCGACGGGCAGGGTGGTGATGTCGGCCTGGACGGCTGTCAGGGTGACCATTGGCGGCGGCGGGTGAAAGGCTAGGAAATGACGGGGGCTGGGCGGAGGGCTTGCTAGGGAAAGCTTGGAAAAAGAGGCGGGGGCGGCGGAATGGGCGGAATGGGAGTGAGGGGCGGGAGGGGTTGGCGGACAGGATGTCCGCCCTCCTTGGGCCGGTCAGGAGAAGGACTGGAGGTTGCGGAGGACGGTTAGGGCGCGGCCGGAGTCGATCGCTTCGGCGGCGGTTAGCTGGGCTTCCTCCCAGGAGGAGGCGAGGCCGGTGATTTGGAGGGCGGCGGCGGCGTTGGTGAGGACGAGGTGGCGGCGGGGGCCGCGGTCGGTGCCGTCCATGATGCCAATGAGCAGGCGGGCGTTGTGGTTGGCGTCGGCGCCCTGGAGTTCCTCAAGAGTGGCGGGCGGGGAGGGGATGGTTAGGGTTTCGGAGCGCAGGCCGGCGGGCTCGGCGATGACGATGCGGGTGGGGCCGAGGGTGGATATTTCGTCCATGCCGCGTCCATCGGCGGTGGTGCCGTGGACGGCCCAGGCGCGGGTGCGGCCGAGGGATTGGAGGATGCCGGCGTAGGTGTCCGGGAGCGCGGGATCGAAAACGCCGGCGAGTTGATAGGCGGGTTGCAGGGGGTTAAGGAGCGGGCCTATGATATTGAAAAGGGTGCGGGTGCCCTGGGTGGCTAGGAGTTTCCTGACAGGGGCGACGGCGGCAAAGGCGGGGTGGTATTGCGGGGCGAGCATGAAGGCGGCGCCGTGACGCTTCACGCATTCGGCGTAGGTGGCGGGCGGGAGGTCGATGCGGATGCCGAGGGCTTCGAGAACATCCGCCCCGCCGCTTTTGGACGTGATGCCGCGGTTGCCGTGTTTGACGACGGCGAGTCCGCTGCCGGCGAGGACGAACATGGAGGCGGTGGAGACGTTGAAGAGATTCAATTTGTCGCCGCCGGTGCCGCAGATGTCGATGGCGGGGCGGTCCAGGGAGGCGGTTTCCAGAGGCGGGCGGATGGCGTGGAGGAGGAAGGCCCTGACAAAGGCGGCGATTTCCTCCCTGGTTTCGCCTTTGGCGCTGAGGGCGCGGAGGAGGGTGGCTTTTTGATCGATGTCGCCGGCGGGGTCAAGCAGGAGGGCGGCCATGGCGAGGACGGCGGGTTCGTCCAAGGGTTGGCCGGAGGTGAGGTGTTCGGTGAGGAGGGCGGGGGACATGCGGGCGGAGGTGGGGAAGGACGGAAGGGACAAAAAGGACAAAAGGGACTACAGGGACGCCCAGGACTCAAGGGACCAAACCGAGTCGGGGGACCTAGGGACGGAGATCATAGGAGACCAGTGGAGTCCAGTGGAGACAGATGGGAGACCGATGGGAGACCAGTGGATGAAAATGACGGCGGCTGCGGAGTCAACGCGGAAGGCGGGTGCTTTGCG
>JAQGPD010000447.1 GCA_028293305.1 Verrucomicrobiales bacterium
CTCGCCCGCGCTGCAGGTCTGTGAGTTTTCGACCGCAGGCGACCGCGTCAAGAAAATGGTGGAGATCGATGCCGCACGCATCGCGAATGCCGCGAAAATGGGAGGCTCCGAACTCCGCGCCAAAGTCGAGTTCCAAGCGCTCATCGTGCAGTTTTTCCTGCAACGCCGCTTTGAGCACTGCATCATCGCCACGCGGCTCTACCGGGCGTTGTTCGAGGACGGCGATGCCAGTCTGAAGCTGAAGGAAGGGTCGGATGTGGAGAAAATGTTTGTCCAAAGCACGGGGGTCACCCCCACCGTCTCCGCGCTGGATTCCATGTCGAGCGAGGCGATCCGGGATGTCGATGAAGGCATCCAGTCCTTCCTGTATCTGGCTGAGCGTGATGAACTTGAAAGCGCCAGCAAGCGGCTCAGCGAGGCCTTTGTGGTCGGCGAATATCTGCCAGGTGTCCGCACCCTGGACCGGGTGAAAAAGGAGAAAGTGCAGGGATTTGTCAGGAATGCGAACCAGCTCATTTCGGCCATTGATGTGAAGGATTTCACTTTGGCGGAGGAGTAGGTGGAAAGCCTCCGGAAGACGGCCAAGGACTTTGATTATTCCAAGCCCCGCGCCGCCGTGGAAACCGCGCGCAGTGCCAGCGGTCTGCACATTCAAAAGGCCCGCAGCGCCGCCATTTCCAAGGACGACAAAGGCGTCAGCGAAAACATCGCCGCGGCCGCCCTCATCTGGCCCACCAATCCGGATCTGAAAGCTTTTTCCACCCAGGTGGCGGCCTACGGCGATATGAATAGCCGGGTGCTCAGCGACCTGGACACGTTGATCGCCCAGAAAAATTACCGCGAGATCTACCGCGAGCAGACCAAATACGCCGGAGCTGTCCTGGGCAAACCGGAGTATGAGGCCAAGCTGAAAAGCACCTTGGAGGAAGTGGGCAAGGTCGAAAAAGTGGTGCTCATCGCGGATCAAATGGTCAAAGCCGGCGACTCCGCGGGCGCTTGGGAAGCTTTGGAGGAAATCGCCCAGACCTTCCCGGACGACAATGAAGTGAACCGCCGCCGCGCGGAACTTTCCCGTAAAAATCCGGAGTTCATCCACGCCATCACGGAAGCGCGTCGCCACGAGGAAAATGCCCGCCCGGGCATCAGCCTGTCATGGTTTTTGCGCGCCCGCCGCGCCTATCCGCAAAGCCTGCTGGCCAAGCAGGGAATTGATAGGATAGCGGATAAAATCCTTCCGGAAAAAGCTCCGGCCACTCCCCCGCCCCCCTGATTTCACCCAGGTGCCTGACCGTCGGCGGGCGCTTCCCGGATTCCGGTTGCCCTGCCCTCCCGCCGCCCGTATCGCCGCCGCATGGTCAAGGTTCATCGTCAGGTTGTCATCATCGGAGCAGGAATCGCGGGTCTCTGGACCCTGCGCCGACTGGTCGCTGCGGGGTATGACGCCATTTTGTTGGAACAGGAGGCCATCGGTTCAGGGCAGACGCTCGGGGCGCAAGGCATCCTTCACGGCGGGGTGAAATATGGGCTGGATGGCTCCAACCGCGACATCGCCGCACGACTCCGCAGCCTGCCACCCATCTGGCTGGAATGCCTCGCCGGCACGCGCGAGCCCTCCCTTTCCGCCGCCCGGACGCTGTCGCCCTGCCAACATTTGTGGGCCGCCGATTCCTGGCTGGCCAAAGTCGGCGCCACCGTCGGAGCCCGCGCCATGCAGGGCGAGGTCAGGAAACTGGATAAAACCGAATGGCCGGAAGCCCTCACCAAGGGTGGGCACAAAGGATCGGTTTACGAATTGGCGGAAACCGTGATCGACGTGAAATCCGTCCTGGCCGCCCTCGCGGCACCGGTGAAGGATCGGATTTTTTTAGGCAAAATCACCGGCTTCCAAGCCAGTTCCCTTCAGCCCGGCACGGCCGACGGGTTGGCGTCCATTGAGTGCGGCGACGTCCAATTCACCTCCGACGTTTTCTTGTTTATGGCCGCCACCGGCAATGAGGAAGCTGCCCAATCCGCTGGGTTCGGCCCCGCCGCCACGCAGCGCCGCCCTCTCAAACAGGTGATGGTGCGCGGGAAACTGCCTCCGCTTTACGGCCATTGCGTCACGGCCACCCCGAAACCCGTAGTCACGATCACCGCGCATCCGATGGATGACGAAACCGTCTGGTATCTTGGCGGCGGCGTCGCCGAGGACGCCGTGAATCTTTCCGATGAAGACGCTATCCTGAACGCCATGAACAAGTTGCGGGCTATTTTTCCGGAAATCCCGTGGAAACAATTCGCGTGGGCGTGCTGGAAAGTGGACCGATCCGAGCCCAATGCCGCCAGCCGTTTGCCCGATGGTCCAGCGCTTTTGGAAGCCGGAAACACTGCCTTGGCGTGGCCAACCAAATTGGTCTACGCCCCGGCGCTGGCGGACCTCGCACTGGAGTTCACCGCCCGTCACGTGCCCACCCCAACTTCGCCCGCCCAAACTTCGCCCGCCCCTGCATCTCCCGCCGAAACCATCCCGCTTCCCGGCGCGCCCATGGGAAAATTTCCGTGGGAAACCGCCATCTGGCAGACTTTGAAATAATCATGATCCCGCTCCCCCAAAATCCTCTCGGAACCCCCGGATTGTCCGTCGGCTGCCTTGGTCTGGGCACCGTCAAGTGGGGGCGGAATCAGGGGCTGAAGCATGCTCCCTTTGAACTCCCCGACGATGCCACCTGCCTCGAATTGTTGGATATGGCCTCGGCGGCCGGAGCCAATCTGCTCGACACCGCCCCGGCCTACGGAATCGCGGAGGAACGCATAGGTCGTTTATTATCAGGTCGTCGCGAACAATTTTTACTTTTTTCCAAAGTCGGGGAAAGTTTCATGGACGGGAAATCCTCCTGGGATTTCAGCGCCGAAAGCGTGCGCCGGAGTGTGGAGCAAAGCCTCCGGAATCTTCAAACCGACCATCTCGACGGCGTCCTCCTGCACTGCCCGCGCGAGGACTTGGCTACCCTCACGCAAACGCCCGCTCTGGAAGTCTTGCATACTTTGAAACAGCAGGGAAAAATCCGCTACGTCGGCGTATCAACCATGAGTCTGGAAGGTGGCTTGGCGGCGGTGCCCCTTTGCGATGTGCTGATGGTGGCTTGGAATACGGGATTCACTGAACAACAACCGGTTATCGAAGCCGCCTCCCTCGCCGGGAAAGGGATTCTTTTGAAAAAAGTCCTGTCCTCCGGCGATCTCTCCGGCCCGCCCCCGCCCGCAGGATTGTCCGCCGCCGCCCACCGACTCCGAAGCGCCCTAGCCCTTCCCGGCCGGCCGGTGGTCATCGCCGGCACCGTCACCCCGGCCCATTTCCGGGAAAACCTGGCGGCGGCGGCGGCGGGACCCTGGCCTTGACGGCCTTGGCGCGATACGGTCCGCCGGTTTACCTGAAAACTGTTTCTCCGGTCAGTGCTTCGCCATTTGTCTTTCACGGGGGTTGTGCTTTGCTCCACGCTCCTATGAAAAAAATTGTTGTCGCGTATTCCGGTGGATTGGACACTTCCGTGCTGTTGTCCTGGCTGAAGCAAAAGTATGACTGCGAAATCATCGCCTACTGCGCCGATGTGGGCCAGGAGGAGGAACTGGACGGCCTCGAGGAAAAAGCCACCTCCACCGGCGCCTCCAAATGTTATATTGGCGACCTGCGCGAGGAGTTCGCACGCGACTATATCTTCCCCATGTTCCAGGCCGGGGCGATTTATGAAGGCCAGTATTTCCTCGGCACCAGCATCGCCCGTCCCTGCATCGCCAAAGGCATGCTCGATATCGTCGCCCGCGAAAACGCCGACGCCGTGGCCCATGGCGCGACTGGAAAAGGCAACGACCAGGTGCGCTTCGAACTGAGCGCCGCCACCCTGGCCCCGCATGTTAAGGTCCTCGCCCCTTGGCGCATGGACGACTTCCGCGCCGAGTTCCCCGGGCGCGCGGAAATGATCGCCTTTGCCGAAAAGAACAAAATCCCCGTCCAGGCCTCCGCCAAAAAGCCCTACAGCATGGACCGGAATCTCCTGCACATCTCCTTCGAAGCCGGCATGCTGGAGGACACCTGGTTCGACGGCACCACCCCCGACGTCCGCGGCATGTATGTCCTCAGCGTCGCCCCGGAGGATGCTCCTGACAAAGCGGAATACGTCGAACTCCTTTTCGAAAAAGGAAACTGCATCGGTCTGAAAGCCGACGGCCTCGACGGCCTCCTGACAAAACTCAAGGTCGCCTCCACCGGCACCCGCGACGGCTACACGCTCCTCACGCCATATGGCGTCATGAAAGCCCTCAACGCCCTCGGCGGACGCAACGGCTGCGGCCGCGTGGACATGGTGGAAAACCGCTTCGTCGGCATGAAGAGCCGCGGCATTTACGAAACCCCCGGCGGCTCCATCCTCCACATGGCCCACCGCCAGATGGAATCCATCACCATGGACCGCGAGGTCATGCACCTGCGCGACAGCCTCATCCCCAAATACGCCCAGCTGGTGTATAACGGATTCTGGTTCGCCCCGGAACGCGAAGCCCTCCAGGCCATGGTCACCGAATCCCAGAAAAACGTCAGCGGCGAAGTGCGCCTGAAACTCTACAAAGGCAACATCATGGCCGCCGGCCGCCGCAGTCCGCTCAGCCTGTATGATGAAGCCATCGCCACCATGGAGGCCGACCCGACCCAAAGTTACAACCAAAACGACGCCACCGGCTTCATCGCCCTCAACGCCCTCCGCCTCAAGGCCACCGCCCGCCGCGACCTCGCCGCCAAATAACGGATAGCTCCGCGCCCGCGGACCGCGAAATCTCATATCGTATTCCGACCCCAAACCGGTCCGCGCCCCAAGAGGCCGGGCCGGTTTTTTGTGCCAGCAATCTACCCCGCAAATCCCGCCGTCCCTCGCGCCTGCATCGGTCCGCGCCCATCGGCGGTTCACTTTTTCAAACCGGCCAGGAAATTGAATTTCCGAACCAAACAACCACCAGCCCGCAGTGCGCAGTGCGCGTTTGTTATATACGCTATGGTGATTGGTTATTGAATATGGGTATTGGTTATTGAATATCGGTTATTGGATAATCGCATTCATCCGATAGAAAACCCTGTCGCCTGGCTGCACCGGAGTTCCCAGCCTCAGTTTCACGCGTTCATACGCGGAGTTCACGGACACCGGACCGCTCATCACGGAATACCCCGCCGGAGCCCAGACTCCCAACCCTATCGAAGTCTGTGGTTGGAAAAGACCGGCATTTTTCCGCTGAACCACTTCCATGGTCAGGTAAACCGCGCCATCCACCTCCTCCTCACGGACGAAGGGCAATCCGCCCGTCGTGCCCGGGGCCGCCAATGCTGTCGAAGCCGTGAAGGGCGGCATGTTGAAGGCGAACTCCAGAAGGTTCGGCACGCCATCGTGGTCCGGATCCTCCATCGGTCCGGCATCCGGTTCCCCCGGACCTCCGAAGAAAACCGTCTGCCAGGCCGCGAACGCCGCCGGGCCCGCCCCGGAAGCCCCGCCGCCCAACTGGCCGCTGAATCCCTGAAAAAATGAATAGGCGCCGCCCGATCCGGCACCGCCCAGATCCCTCACAGTTTGCCTGACGGAATAAACGCCGGCCGCCGAGGGACCACCGGCGGAATCCAGCGTTTCGCTTTGGATGGAATAAACGCCTCCACTGCGAACCTGAGCCCCCGCCACGGCCACGGCGCAGGCCGAAACCCAACATGTCAGGAGGAGGTTCATGGACGTTGATAGAGGTAAAAGGTTTGACCCGCGCGATACCGCCCGCCGTCTCCCAAAGCGGCACCATTCGACCCGCCATAGATCAGCAGCTCGAGCCCGGTCCAAGCCATCAGCGGTTGAATGCGGGGGCCCGGCGCGCCATTCAGAGTGAGGGAACGCCACGTGCCGCTGACCGGATTGTAGGAAGCCCCGGTGTTGGTGTAGACAAGGGAGTTCACACTGGAGGTGCTCCCGCCCCACACAATCATTTCCGTGCCGCTCCACACTGCACTGTGATGAAAACGGGCCGCAGGGACACCGGAAGACCCCATCTCAGTCCAGTTCTGGTTAATAGGTGAATAAACCGCGCCATTTCCGTAGGGTGCGGACGCAAACAAATTATTCCCGCCCCACACGAGCAAGCCGGTTCCGGTCCACACCGCCGTATGCAAATACCGCGCCGTCGGACCCGCCGCCAAGGCCGCCCAGGTGCCCGTTGTTGGATTCCAACGCGCGCCATTCGAAAAAGCAACGCTCCCATTGGTGCCGCCGAATACGATCATTTCCGACCCGGTCCAAGTGGCCGAGTGTTGATACCGTGCCTCCAACCCACTGGCAGGCAAGGCGTTCCAAACGCCGCCCGTTCCCGGTTGCGGTGTGTAGCGCGCACCATCCAGCAGGGCCACCCCATTGAATCCACCCCAAATAATCATGTCCGTCCCGGTCCAAACCGCTGAGGCCAGAGTCCTGTTTCTTGGCGTCGGCATATTGGTCACACTCATGGTGGTCCAGGAGTCCGTGGTCGGATTGTAGCGCACCCCAGACGGAAAATATCCCGACGAAGTGCTGCCGGCCCAAACGATCATTTCGGTGCCCGTCCAGACGGCCAAGGGATTCCGCCTGGGCAGCGGCTGATTCGCCGTGCTCATCGCCGTCCATACCGAGGTGGTGGGATTGTAGCGCCAGCCCTGGTTGCCATCGCCCCAGATCATGAATTCCGTTCCCGTCCACACGGAAGCCGCGGCATCCCTGGCACCCGCTCCCGCGATGGCGGTCCAGTCGTCGCCGGAATTCAAAACTCCCACCCGTTGATAACCCGCTGCGATCAGACCTGGTGCATTGGGAGAAGTCGAAACCAATCCCGCGCCTGACGGCACGGTGCCTTCGCCGGAAGCCGCCAGATTGTCCTTCACCGCGTTGGGAGCCAAAGCCGTCGCCGTCACCGCGCCGGCGGCCATTTTTGACTGCGTCACCGCTCCGTCCGCCAGCTTTGCGGCCGTCACCGCCCCATCCTTCACATTGTCCGCCATGAGCGCGTAGCCCACCGCCGCAACCCGTTGATCTGGAGTCAATTGCTGCCAGC
>JAQGPD010000476.1 GCA_028293305.1 Verrucomicrobiales bacterium
AAGCGCGTGAATGACCGGGGAGGGTCATTCGGAGGGGAACTTGCCTGCTATCGATTATTCCGGCAGTCCTATCCAATGCAGGTGAAGCAAACCGGGCACCACTGGAATTAGCGGGAAGTGGATCACCTGACAATCAATCGTGAATCAGGAAAGGGCGTTCAGTATATTGAACCAAGGCCGCCTGGGGACTCATTCCGCAGCATGGGAAAAAGAATAGCGGAGGCTTGGGAGAGGGGACGGAATCCGATCAAGCTGCCGCCCTTGGTCGCGCTGCCCTGGGGCTGGCCGACGTTTGGAAAACGGGAATGGGGTATGTGATCACGGAAAAAGGATAATTCCTTCAACGTGTTGGCCACCAGGGAGTCCAGTGGCCGGATGATGCGGTCTCCCGATCAGCGGGGCCAGGGCGGCCGGGGTGCCCCGCGGCATGGCGGGGGAGCGGTGGCGCGGAAGTCCCCGTGAATGGTCAGGCAGGGGAAACAGTTGGGAAACAGCATGGATAGAAGGTCAGCGGCGTCACGCTGATGAGATTAGCTAACTTGTCAACCTGTGAATGAAACATATTTGTAGGAAGAGGAGAATTACTGTTCAAAGTTATAGTCATGAAACGGTTTTTAGAACAGTTACTAGGCTTTCTTTTCATTTGATGGTCATAGCTTGGCAGAAGTCATGCCAGATGGTGGGAAACTTTGGAAGGATTGACGGCGTGCCCGGGACCCCGTCCCCCGGCCCGGGGGCCGGGGGAGTTCGGCTGAAGTTGGCGGCGGAGGTTGCGGATGGGGGTGGAAAGGGGCTTTCGAAGGGAGCGGGATGTTCCGCGGAGGCAGCGGAAAGAGGCTGCCGGCGGGAAGCCGTGGCATGGGAGCGGGCGGTGTCTGGCAATGCCTGAACACGATGCCACGCAGCCGGGCGGGAGGGTGTCATAGCCGATTTCGAAACCGGACGCGGACAGGTGAAGAGTGACCGTGGAAATCGGTTTCCGGATTTATTCCGGATTGACCACGGGGGGAATCGGTCCAAGGGAAGTGGATGGAAATCCGGCGGGCCCGCGCGCCACTCCGGATGCCCTCCGCCCGTTCCGTGCAGGCCCAGCCCTGCCCTCCCCTCCATTCTTTTTTGCCATGCTGACCCGCCGTATCATTCCTTGCTTGGACGTGGATCAGGGGCGGGTGGTGAAGGGGACCAAATTTTTGGAACTTCGCGATGCAGGGGATCCGGTGGAGTCGGCGGTGGCTTACAATAACCAGGGCGCGGATGAGTTGGTGTTTTTGGATATCACGGCCTCCTCGGATGGCCGGGGAACCATCCTTGATGTGGTCGAACGCACGGCGGCGCGTTGTTTCATGCCGCTCACGGTGGGTGGAGGGATCCGCACGGTGGCGGACATGCGCACCTTGTTATTGGCGGGCGCGGACAAGGTCAGCCTGAATACCGCGGCCATCCATAACCCACAGACCATCAACGATGGAGCGGCTGCTTTCGGGAATCAGGCCATTGTGGTGGCGATCGATGCGCGGTCGAATGGCGACGGCACCTGGCAAGTTTACACGCATGGCGGGCGCAATGCCACGACCCTGGATGCGGTGGCGTGGGCGGCGGAGGTTTGCCGGCGGGGAGCGGGGGAAATCTTGTTGACCAGCATGGATGCGGATGGGACGAAAAATGGTTATGATGTCGCCTTGACGAGAGCCGTGAGCGGGGCGGTGAGCATCCCGGTGATCGCCAGTGGCGGGGCGGGAAATCTGGACCACATGGTGACGGTCCTGACAGAAGGCCGGGCGGACGCGGTGTTGGCGGCGAGCATCTTCCACTTTGGCGAGCACACCGTGGCGGGAGTGAAGGAATATCTGGCCGCCCGGGGCTTGCCCATGCGACCGGCATCGGCCGGAAAAAAGCCCGTTTTTTGAACGGTCGAACCCGTTCATAAGTGGTCAACGGGCTCTATCCGGGGATTAAAAAAGGAGAAAAACGGAAAAGGCCGAATGTTGTAACTCGCCTGCCATCAGGCAGATCCGTGCAAAAAGCCGGATCCGGACGCCACATGGAACTGTTCATTATAAACTGTGTATCTGAAATAAATCATTAAAATGAATATGATGCATATTCATGCCGCATGGAAAATTCATTGTGACTTTTTCTACGCTTTTTCCATTGGAACGTTACATAAAAAATTCACCGTAAACCCTGTTGCGAAGGATGGGCGGGGAATAGCGGGGGAGTCGGTGGACGGGCAGAAGTGAGGGCTGGAATAAAGTAATTGCCCGGTGCCGGAGGCTGCTGGCGGGCTTGCTTTCGCGGGGGAGTGGATGCAGGCTGGGAGTGGTCCCTGCCTGTTTGGACTTCGCCCCCACCCCTTGTCTTTTCTCCCCCTTTTCGAAATGTCGACCTCTCCTGTCCGCGTCCGTTTTGCCCCGTCCCCCACCGGTTACCTCCACGTCGGAGGAGCCCGCACGGCTTTGTTCAATTGGTTGTTTGCCCGGCGGGAGGGGGGGACGCTGGTGCTGCGGGTGGAGGACACGGATGCAGCGCGGAACACGGCGGCGGCCCAGGCGGCGATCGTGGACGGGCTGCGTTGGCTGGGGATCGACTGGGATGAAGGTCCCGAAAAAGGCGGGCCGCATGCGCCTTACCATCAAAGCCAGCGCGGGGAGATTTATGAGCGGTATTTTCAAAAGCTGGTCGATGCGGGGCACACGTATGTGGAGGAAAATGGCGCGGTGCGGTTCCGTTCCCCAAAGGAAATCATCATCCTGCCGGACAAAATCGGAGGCGACATCAAGATCGACCGCACCGAGGAGCCGGACATGACGATCCGCCGTCCGGATGGGAGCTTCATCTTCCATTTTGTGAATGTGGTGGATGATATCGAGATGGAAATCACCCACGTGATCCGGGGCGAGGACCACATTTACAACACGGGAAAACACATCGAGCTGTTCCGCGCCCTGGGGGCGGAGCCTCCGGTCTATGCGCATATTCCGCTCATTTTGAATGCGGATGGATCGAAGATGAGCAAGCGCGACCAAGGCGCGGCGGTGGGCTATTATCAGGAGGAGGGCTACCTGCCGGAAGCGGTGGCGAATTATCTGTGCCTGCTCGGCTGGTCGCCGAAGGATGACCGGGAGATCCTGACCGTGGAGGAAATCCTGCCTTTGTTCCGCTGGGAAAACATGGGGCACTCCAACGCCAAGTTTGACTTGGAGAAGTGTGGCTGGATGAACGCGCAATACCTGGCGAAGCTCGACACGCCATCGTTCGACCACCTCGCCATCGCCTGGCTGCTGCGCCGGACCGAGCCCCTGCCCGGCACGGACAGTCCGGAGCTGGTGGGCGCTTTGGCGTTGATCAAACCGAAGATCAAATCCTTCCGCGAATTGGCGGAGCATTTGCCGATGCTGTTTTTGGATGATGCCCCGGTTTCCGAGGAAGCACGAGGCAAACTGGCGACCCAGGCCGGACTGAAGGATCGGCTGACCGTGCTGCTCCGGCATTTGGACGGCGTGGAGGGCGGGACTGCCTGGACGGCGGCGGCCTTGCAGGCGGCGGTGGCGGCGGCGGCAGCGGAACTTGGGGTGAAACCCGGGGCGCTGATGTTCCCGCTGCGGGTGCTGGCGACCGGTCAGGCGCATGGGGTGGATTTATTGCCGGCTTTGGAATGGCTTGGAAAAACCGCGTCCATGCGTCGGCTGCAGGCGCGGTTGGACGGGGGACAAATCGCCGGTTGAGAGTAGTCCGCACAGTCCTCTGTGCGGAACGAACGGGCATGCCAGTCTCAAATGACAAAAGGGACAAAAGGGACAAAAGGGACGAAAGGGACGAAAGGGACACAAGAGACCCAGGTGAACCCGGAAGGGCGCGTGCAGGGACGGAGGAACATTTTCAATGTCAGATGCCCGCCGGTCTTGGGCTTACCGCCCCGCCGGACTCCGCTTTTCAACTCAGAAAACCGTCCACCTAAGCCACCTTTATTTCCACCTGGCGATTCCCGCGCCGTGGCCTTGGCCAGGCGCGCCAGGCCCAGGGGAGGAGGAAGGCGGCGGTGAAGAGGGTGGCGAGCACGCCGACCATGCAACAGAGGCCCATGCTGATGAGGCCGGTGTTGCCGGAGACGGCGAGGGATCCGAATCCGAGGCCGGTGCTGAGCCCGCAATACGCCAGGGCGCGACCGACGCCGTGGGTGCCGTCCCCGCCTTCGCGGTCGTGACGGCGCAGGGCGTAGATCATGTGAATGGTGAAGTCCAGTCCCAGCCCGAGGCTGAGGGGAATGGCGGCGATGTTCACAAAATTCCATTCCATGCCCCGCATGGACATGAAGGCCAGGAGAATGAGCCCGCTGAACAGCAAGGCCGCCACGGCCAGCAATATTTCCCGCGCGCCGCGGAAGACGACGAACATCAAAGCCAACAACACCACTCCGGCGGGGATGCAGATGCGCTTGGCCTCCTCACGCACCAGCGGAAGGATTTTCTGATTCAGATATCGCCAGCCGGCGGGATAAAGTCCGGGGATTTTTTCCAAGGCATCGACCACCGCCGAGTCGCCGGGGATCTGGCCGGGGGGCAGTTGGATGAAGCCCAGCGCATGCACCCGGTCGCCGGTGCGTTGGATCAGATTTCCCAAAGTGCCCTCCAGCAACAAGGGATCGGGCCAGATGGCGGGGCCCGCGGGGGCTCCGGGCGGGATGGGGAGCGGCTTCCATTGCAGGATGCGGTCGAGCACGCGGTGGGCGAGTTCGAAGGCCTCGGGCTCGTAGCCGGCGGCCACGATGGATTCCTTCAGCCGCGTCTGGTTGGCGGCCAGGGTTTGCAGAATGGGCAGGTTGGCGGCCTGATGGGTCGCATTGGGGAATATCCGGTCCGGCAAATACCATGCGGTGATGCGGCCTTCCGCCTGGGCGGCGGGCAGCGTGGCGCGCGCGGCGGCCATGGCGGCGGCGACCGGGGCGTCGGAATCGCCGCTGGAGACGATGGGCAGCCACTCGCCTTTGCTTTCGGGCGGTTCCATTTTCGCCTGGAAGCGCTCGAGCGCCGTGAAGGCCTCGCTCTCGACCGGGCGCAGGACATTGGCCCCGCGATGAATGCCGGGCAGCCCTTTCGTCGCCAGAATGACGCCGCACGCCACCAAAAGCGCCGCCGCGCACCAGCCGGGGATTTTTTGCCGGAAGGACGAGGCGGGTGCCTCGATGGCCTGGGCGGCCTGCGCCTCCTTGACCCGGACCTTGAATTTCATCGCCAGCGGCAAAAATCCGAACAACATGATGGCCGCCCCGATCAAAATCCCCAGCGCGGTCAGGGTGCCCAGCTGCGCGATCCCCGGAAGCGAGCTGAGCGCCAGCGAGCCAAACACAAACGCGGTGGTCAGCGCGGACCAGATCACGCCCGGCAGCACGCGCCGGCAAACTTTCGGCCAGGTGGCGCCTTTCATGGCCTGCGCCTCGTGCAGGGCGACCACGCCGAAGTCCTCGATCATCCCGGTCAATATCGCGGCGAAGCCCATGGACATGACATTCAGCCCGCCATAAATCAGGCCCGCCGTGCCCAGCGTCAGGAGATTCGTCATGAGAATGGCCACCATCAGCAGCAGAAGCGGCTTGATGGTGCGGTGCAGGAGCCAGAAGAGAAAGCCGACGATGAACGTGATGCCGCCCACGGATTGCGACATGTCCTTTTCCATGCCGTTGGAAATCTCCGCGCGGAACGCGGGCTCGCCCGTGAAGCGGACCTCGACGCCCGCAAATTGGGGATTCGCTTTTTTCCAAGCCTCGATGCCCTCCGTTTTCATGCGCTGCAGCCATTGGGTCACCACATGATAGTCGGTGGAAATCTCGATGGGTTCCGCGAACACCAGGTGAAATGTGCCATCGCTGCTGCGGTAGCCATTTCCCGCGCCGGTGGCTCCGAGGAGCTTGGGGTCCGTGGCTTCAAACAGCGCGCCGGTCAGCCCCAGCGGATCGTAGGCGCCGGCCGCCAGCACCTGCGGGTCCTGGGAGGTGGCCAGTTCCTCCAAGGTGGCCGCCGCTTTCGACTGGGCCCCTGGTCCTGACAATTGCGAGGACAGCGCGGCCACGCGTTCCGGCGGGGCATTGAGCAGCGCGAAGGCGACCATTCCTGACAATTCCTGCCCGGCGGCCTCGCCGCTCTCGCTGTCGAGCGGCGGACGCGCGCTGACTTTGTGGCATAGGGTTTTCAAGCCCTTGAGGTGCTCCGCGAGGGAAAGCGAGGCGGCCTCCACGACCGCGGAGTCCGGCGACTCCAGGGTCATCATGAGCCGGTTGGCTTTTTGAAAGGTCTCCAACATCACCCGGGTGCCCGCGAGGCCTTCCATTTTCTGCGGAAGGAGGTCCAGGACCTGCACATTGTAGTTCAACCGGGAGAGCCCCAACCATCCCATCGCCGCAGTGACAATGATCAAAATAACATAATACCAGCGGTGCATGCGTCGTGAAATCTGAACAGGTTGTCGGTGTTTGAAAAAACAGGGGCGTCGTCCCGCGCCCGAAAGCGGCGGCGGCACCGAACCACGAACGGCCCGGAGCATTGCACAAGCGACAGCTTTGCCACTCCGCATGAGGGAGCAATCGCGCCGCCATCGCGGAAAAACATAATTTTCCCCTATCCAATACAGCCGTTGCTCCTTATGCATGCTGGGTTCCCCCGGGCACGATCCCTCCGCCGCATCCGGAAATCCCCACCGCCACCCGACCCGCTCCCGACCCGCAACTTCCCGTCCGCATGCTCACCGTCGAAGCCCTTTCCTATTCCATTCCCGGCCAACCGGAGGACACGCTGCTTCTCAATGAGGTGGCTTTCGCCCTGCCGCCCGGACATTTCATGGCCATCGTGGGACCCTCCGGCTGCGGCAAGACGACCCTGCTTAAAATCATCGCCGGGCTCCAGTCCGAGACCTCGGGGCGATTGTTATGGCGCGGCGAGGATCTGGCGGAGGACGGTGAGCTGCATGCCTCGGACCTGGGTTATGTGCCGCAGTTCAGCATCGCGCACGATCCCCTGACGGTCGGGGAATGTGTGGAAAACGCCATCCGGCTGCGCACGACTTTAAAAGGCGCCGCCTTTGATCAGTGCGCGGACGAGGCCCTGCAAGTCACGGGCCTGACAGAAATTTCCGGTCAGCGCGTGGCGGTGCTTTCCGGCGGGCAAAAACGCCGGCTGGGGCTCGCGATGGAATGGGTGAGCCGCCCCGCGCTTTTGTTATGCGACGAAGTCACCTCGGGCCTCGATCCCCGCAGCGCCCGGGAAATCGTGCAGCTGCTGCACAATCTTTCCCGCCTTCCCGGCCACAGCGTGGTCAATGTCACCCATAGTTTGGAGGACCTGCATCTTTATGATTCCATCCTCGTCCTGACCGGCGGCCGCCTGGCCTATCATGGCACCCCGGCTTCCCTGGCACATTATTTCAGCGTGGAGGATGCCGGCGAAGTCTACCCCCGGCTGCTCCAACGCAGCCCGGAGGACTGGCATGCCTCCTGGCAAAAACGCCGCGGATTCTACTACGCCCAGGCCGGACTTCCCTGCCCCGGAGGCTCCAGTGTGAAGGTCATCCCATTGCGGTCCAGCCCGGCCACCGATCCCAATGCCGGTCCGGATGCCGGTCCGGATGCCGAAGGGAATGCGGCCACCACGGCTGCGGGTCGTGAAATCCCGAAACCCATTTTCCCGCCCGGCATCCAATCCCCACTCTCCACCCCCGCCCCGGCGGAACGGGCGGGCGCGGCGGTGGTGTCCAGAAATCACGCGGACGATCCCCATGACAAAGCCGCGGCGCAGTCCCGGCTGCCGGATGCGTTCGCGCAATTCCAGGTCCTGCTCGGCCGCCGCCTGACCCTTTTTTTCCGGGACCGCACGCAGCTCCTTTTGCAGCTGGCGTTGCTTTTTGGATTTCCGTTATTGGTGGTGCTCTTCGCGCCGAACGGCATCGGCGCCATGCCGGAAAATGCGGGGCACAGTGACCTGGATCCGCTCGAGGCCATACAAATCGGCATCCGCGCCGTCGAGGGCCAAACCCGGCTGGGCGGACAGTTGTCAGGATTGGTGATGTTCCAGGTCATCCTGCTCACGCTGATGGGCGCCAACAATTCCTCGCGCGAAATCGCGGGCGAGCGTCTGATTTTTGAAAAGGAGCGCCTGGCCGGTCTGCGGCCGGTTTCCTATCTGATGAGCAAGGCGGTGTTTTTGATCGGGCTCGTCACCGCGCAGTCGCTTTGGATGGCGTTTTTTGTCGACCACTTCGCGCATCTGCCCGGTCCGCTCATGGACCGGGCGATCTTGTTATGGCTCGTGAATGCCGCCATGACCGCCGTGTGCCTGGCCATCAGCGCCCTGCTGAAATCGCCCGACCAGGCGTCCCTGCTGAGCATTTATCTGGTCGGCTTCCAACTCCCCCTTTCCGGCGCGGTGCTCGCCCTGCCGGAGTGGGTGGAAAAATTCCTGCAGCCCTTCATCGCCGCTTACTGGGCCTGGTCCGGGCAATTGGCGACCATGCGGCCCACCGATTATTTCGTCGCCCTCAACCGCGCCATCCCCACCCCGGTGATCACCGACCCCACGCTGCCGCTGACCGTGCTGGGATTCCACCTGGCGGCGGGGATGATTTTTGCGTGGATCGGGTGCCTGCGGCACCGGTGGGATTGATGGGGGGGGGGCGGATTGGGATGTGCCCGGTGCTATGAAAAAAACCGAGGCGGCCGGGGCGACTTGCAAAGTCGCGGTCCACGGGGAAGGACCGCGACTTTGCAAGTCGCCCCGGAGCACCGGCCTAAAAGCCCCCGGCACGGCCTTGGCCCGAATTCACTCACC
>JAQGPD010000488.1 GCA_028293305.1 Verrucomicrobiales bacterium
CGCGGCGCCGCCCAAACCTCCGAGGACGGTCCCGGTCTGAGCATTCGGACCGGACGCACAGGAGGCTATGCCCAGCGAGACAACCGACAGCATCGCCAGCCCGGAGCGGCGGAGGGAGCGCGGAGCATTGGGGACATCGGAGGAGTTGAAAACGGATTTGGAACGGGATAGATTTTTCATATGGTAAGGATGGGGTTGCATCCATTTGACTGCGCACAAGGGATGCCAGGGACTTCTCTTCGGGACAGCGCCGGGAAATGTCGCCGCGCCCTGGCGTCCACCCGCGCAAACTGCGGGGATGGCGCATCCGCATTTGCCGCATAGTGCGAGCGCCTGGCATTGCACTCAGGCACCTGACGGGCGCGCGGAGCCTATTTATACGAAGTCAAATGTCATAGCTTAAAACGGCATGGAACATGTCCGTAAAGGCTGGGGGATTGCCATGATAGCCTATGCTGCGGAGGGCGCGGATTTGCTGCCCGTAATCACCGGCAAGTGCCCATGGAGGTTCCTTCCATGAGATCATTGAAACCATCGGGCCGGAGGCGGGAGCAATCAGGATTCTTCAACAACCTGACATGGAGCGCGGCCGGTTGCCATGCAAATGGACGCCAATGTCAGAATAAAACCCGAATTGAATCTTTTGGGTGGTTTCATGGGGGAAGGCAGTGATCGGCCCGCCGTGGACAATCCTTTTAAATCTCTGACGGTCAGAATATTATCAATCTTTCTCCGTAAAATCCTCCACGAATCACCGCCCGCAGTTTGCGGAGCGTTTCGTGCCGGCGGCGAAGCACGGGAGCGAAACAAGGCATCATCCCACCGCGTTCGGGCGTGGTGGGACGTGTTGGGCGTGGAGGGAATTGAAAAGTCAGGCCCACGGGGGCCCACGGATGGAACCCGGCATCCGGCGCGCGTCTCCGGTTAGGACTTCCGCACGGTCTTGGCTTCCCAGGCTTCCGGCACACGGGCGGCCAAGGGTGGATCAAGGTGCGGCTCCAGCTGCGATTCGAAGCGGCGCGGGATGATGATGTCGAGCAAAACGTCGTTGCCGTCGTATTCCTGCGTCAGGATTTTTCCCTGCTCATGGATCAGGTTCATGATGCCGAATTCCGCTTGGGGCAGACGCAATTTCATGCGCCGGGTGCGGTCCAGCATCATCTCGCTGATGCGTTCCAACAAAGCCGGCATGCCTTCGCCGGTTTTGAGGGAAACGAGCGCGGGACGGTCGAAATGCGAGGCCACCTGCTGGCAGCGCGCCGGGCTGACGAGGTCGATTTTGTTGAGGACGACCAACATCTTTTTATCATCGGCTTCCAGCTCCTTGAGCACGCCCATGGTGGTTTCGTAAAACTGGAAAACGCGTTCCTGACTGGCATCCAGGACATGGATCAGAAAATCCGCCAGGGCCGCTTCCTCCAGGGTCGCTTTGAAGGACTCGATGAGCCGGTGCGGGAGGTTCCGGATGAAGCCCACGGTATCTGTCAGGAGCATCTGCTGACCGTCCGGCAACTGCACCTTGCGCGTCGTGGGGTCCAGCGTGGCGAAGAGTTTGTCCTCGGCCAGGACGGTGGCACCGGTGATGAGATTGAGCAGGGTGGATTTCCCCGCATTGGTATAGCCCACGATGGCGGCGGCGGGGACGGGGATGCGCTGGCGTTCCTTGCGCTGGGTGGTGCGCTGTTGTTTGACGGCGGTGATCTGGCGCTGGAGCGCGGTGATGCGGTCGCGGGCGAGACGACGGTCGGTTTCGATCTGCGTTTCCCCTTCGCCGCGGGCGGCTCCGCCACTGCCGGCGCCGCCACCGCCGCCTTGCCGGTCGAGATGTCCCCACATGCGCGCGAGGCGCGGGAGGGCGTATTTTTGACGGGCGAGTTCGACCTGGAGTTTGGCCTCCGAGGTCTGGGCGCGCATGGCGAAAATATCCAGGATCACCTCCTCGCGGTCGATCACCGTGATCCCGCCGTCGGTTTCCCAGGCGCGTTGCTGCATGGGGGCGAGACCATTGTCGAAAATGATGACATCGCATCCCAGCGCCTTGGCATGCGCGATGAGTTCCGCGGCCTTGCCGGATCCGGTGAGGTATTTGCGGTTACTGTCCCTGACAAATACGAGGACGCTCTCGGCGATTGGAATGCCGAGGGTGGTCACGAGTTCCTGCAATTCCTCCAGCAGGCTGGCGGCTTCCTCTTTTTCACGCGCCTCGAAATAGGCACCGATGAGCAGCGCTTTTTCGACCACCTTGGGTCTGTCCCGGATTTCAAACATGGCATACCATGCACGGCATCGCGGTCCTGGCAATAGGGCAGGGAAGGGCGCGGGGAGGGTGGAAAATGAGCGTTGCGGGGCGCTGCGGGGCTTTGTGTTTGCCAGCTGGACTTTCCTGGTAGTGGCTGATGGTGGCTGGTGGCTGGTGGTTGGTTCCGGCAGGTTGTCGATCGCTGCGGAAAAAACGTTTCCACCTTCCGGAGCGGTCCGACGGCGGCGCTTAGGGGAAAGCACGAGGCGAAAGGCGGGGGCGAAATGACAATGCGGTTGCCGTGCGGGCGTAGAGTGGCATTCAAGCTGCCTCCGGCCCTATTATATTCCATTCATTTCCCATGAGCGAACGCCCTGCCTCCCCTGATCCCGCCGCCCCCCGTGATGACCGCGCGATGGTGCAGGAATTGAATGCCGTTTACAAAAGAATGAAGGACGAACTGGGCCGCGTGATCGTGGGGCAGCACGAGGTCGTGGAGCAAATGCTGATCGCCATTTTCTGCCGCAGCCATGCGCTCCTGGAAGGCGTGCCGGGCCTGGCGAAAACCCTGCTGGTCTCCACGCTGAGCCAGGTGTTGGACCTGGGCTTCAAACGCATCCAGTTCACCCCCGACCTCATGCCGGCGGACATCACCGGGACGGACATTTTGGAGGAGGATCAGGCGACCGGAAAACGCTCCTTCCGTTTTGTGCATGGACCGCTTTTTTCCAACATGGTGCTGGCTGACGAAATCAACCGCACGCCTCCCAAAACCCAGGCCGCGCTCCTCGAAGCCATGCAGGAGCACCACGTCACCGTGGGCGAGGTCACCTATCCCCTGCCGGAACCGTTTTTTGTTTTGGCCACGCAAAACCCCATCGAGCAGGAAGGCACCTTCCCGCTGCCGGAGGCGCAGCTGGACCGCTTCATGTTCAATATTCTGGTGGGATATCCGACCGCCGAGGAGGAGGAGCAGATCATCCGCCAGGTGACCGGCTCCGCAAAGCCCGTGGTCACCAAATTGCTGGATGCGAAAACCGTGCAGGAGCTGCAGCAGGTGGTGCGCCGCGTGCCGGTGGCGGACCATGTGGTCAGTTATGCGGCCACCCTCGTGCGCGCCACGCGGCCGAAGGAAAAGGAAGCGCCGGACTTTGTGAAGGAAATGGTGGGCTGGGGCGCCGGACCGCGCGCGGGCATCTACCTCATCACCGCCGCCAAAGCCCGCGCCATCCTGCAGGGACGCTATCACGCGACCACGGCGGACGTGCAATACTGCGCGCTCCCGGTCCTGCGGCACCGCATCGTCACCACGTTCAATGCGGAGGCCGCCGGCGTGAAAAGCGACCAGATCATCCGCATGCTGCTGGATCATTTCAAACCGAAGGCGGAACTGGATGTGTGAGGATTTTTCCGCCATCCGACTCCGAGCCTGATCCAATAACATGTCCGATTCCCTGCCATCCCAGGACTACATGCGGCTGCTTCCCGGCGGGACGGCCGGCATGCTGACGCGGCTGGAGTTTTTGGCGCGGGCCAAAAAACAGGGTCCCATCAGCGGCCGGCACACCAGCCCCAACAAGGGATTTTCCGTCGTCTTCGCGGAGCACCGGCAATACATGCCGGGCGACGACCTGAAGAACCTGGACTGGCGGGTCTTCGCCAAGGCTGACAAGTTTTATATCAAACAATACATCGAGGAAACCAACCTCCGGGCCACGGTGGTCATGGATTGCTCGGGCTCGATGAAATACCGCGGCGACCTGGCTTCGACGGTGGAGGGAAAAAAGGTTTCCAAGTTTGAATACGGGCAGTTTTTGGCGGCGGGGCTTTCCTATCTGATGGTCAAACAACAGGATGCCGTGGGGCTGGTCACCTTCG
>JAQGPD010000517.1 GCA_028293305.1 Verrucomicrobiales bacterium
CAGGGGGCGGGGTTAGGCAGGGGGCGGGGGGAGGGGCAGTGTGGCCGGTGCTCTGGGGCGACTTACAAAGTCGCGGTCCTTTGGGGCGGCTTGTGAAGAGGAACGCGACTTTGTAAGTCGCCCCGGCAACCTGGGAGCAACCTTGGCGGGGAGGAAATGGGAGGTGCACCGGAATCGGATGAGGCCGCATGGAGGCAAGCGGAATGCGGAGGGGCAGCGGGCCGGTGCTCCGGGGCGACTTACAAAGTCGCGGTCCTTGGGGTTTGTTTCAGGACTTCGGCTAGGAAGGGGGCGGTGCGGCTGGTTTTGTGGGCGGCGATTTGCTCCGGGGTGCCGGTGGCGACGACCTGGCCGCCTTCTCCGCCGGCTTCGGGGCCGATGTCCAGGACGTGGTCGGCTTCGGCGATGACGTCGAGATTGTGCTCAATGACGATGACGGTGTGGCCGTCGTCGACGAGGCGGTGGAGGACGTCGATGAGTTTGGCGACGTCGGTGGGATGGAGGCCGATGGTGGGTTCCTCTATCAGATAGAGGTTGCCTTTGGGATTCCGGTTTTTGCGGATGCGTTCGTTGGCGGTGCGGGCGACGCCGCGGCTGAGTTCGGCGACGAGTTTGAGGCGCTGGGCTTCTCCTCCTGACAAAGTGGGGCTGGGTTGGCCTAGCTTGAGATAACCGGTGCCAGTGTCGGCTAGGAGGTTGAGGGTGCGGGCGATTTTGCTGTGGGCGCTGAAGAATTCGGCGGCTTCCGCGATGGTCAGGTTCATGACATCGCCGATGTTTTTTCCGTTGTAGTCGATCTCCAAAGTAGGGGCGTTATAACGTTGGCCTTTGCATTCCGTGCAGACGACGTGGCTGGTGGGAAGGAAGGCCATTTCGTGTTTGATGAGGCCATTGCCGCCACAGGCTTCGCAGCGGCCGCCTTCGGTGTTGAAGGAAAAACGGCTGGCGGTGTAGCCGCGCATTTTGGCTGAGGGAAGATTGGCGAAGAGGGCGCGGATTTCGTCGAAGACTTTGATATAAGTCGCCGGGGTGCTGCGGCTGGTTTTGCCGATGGGGGACTGATCGACTTCGTAAACGGCTTCGATTTGGTCAATGCCTTCGACGCTGTCGCAGGGGATGTTGGGGTTTTTCTTGTGGCGGGTGGCGCTGAGGGCTTCGTGGACCGCCGGGTGGATGACACCGCGCATGAGGCTGGATTTTCCGGAACCGCTGATGCCGCTGAGGACTGTTAGGCGCGCGAGGGGGATTTGGACGGTGATGTTTTTTAGGTTGTTAGCGCGGGCTCCGGTGATGGTCAGGTAGTTGGGGGATTTGGAAATGGGGGGAGCGGACGGAGGTGGGGTTTTGGATTTGTTGGATGCTTTGGTGGCCTTGGCACTGGCTGGGGTAATAACCGATTCTCCGGCACTCGGCGGGGCGCCGAGCGTTACCCGCGGGGCGCGTGTGCTCCCCGGGGCGCTGCGGTCCGGGAGGACGCGGCGGGACCCGCGGCTGGGGTGGGGCATGGGGTGGCGGAGGGCGTGGCCGGTGACGCTGTTGGGATTGTTTTGAATTTCCTGCCAGGTGCCGTGGGCGGTGATTTCGCCGCCGAATTGGCCGGCGCGGGGACCGAGGTCAATGATGAGGTCGCTGCGGCGCATGGTGTCCTCATCGTGCTCGACGACGAGCAGACTGTTTCCTTTGTCCCGGAGGGAAATGAGGGTGTCCAAAAGCTTGACGTTGTCGCGCGGGTGGAGGCCGATGGTGGGTTCGTCGAGGACGTAGAGGACGCCGCGGAGGTTGGAGCCTAACTGGGAGGCGAGGCGGATGCGTTGGCTTTCACCGCCTGACAAGGTGGTGGCGGCGCGGTTGAGTTGGAGGTAGCCCAGGCCGACCTCGCGGAGGAAGGTGAGGCGTTGCGCGATTTCTGTCAGGATGTCGCTGGCGATGATCTGCTGGGTGCCGGTGAAGGTGAAGGTTTTCAGGGACTCTGTGGCGGTGCTGACGGGTTGGCCGGTGAGGGTGCCGAGGTCCAGACCGTGGACAAAAACGTTGCGGGATTCCTCATTCAGACGGCTGCCCTGACACGCTTTGCAGGGAATGGATTCACTGACGTCATCGGCGGTGCCGCGGCGTTGTTCCTCGATGAGTTCGGCTTCGAGGATGGAGTTGGCGTGGGTGGTGTCGAGTTCCCTCGCGTGCTTGGGCACGGTGCCGTAGCCGCGGCATACGGAGCAGGCGCCGTGAGGGGAATTATAGGAGAAAAGCCGGGGGTCGAGGTTATCAAAGGAGCGGCTGCATTTCGGGCAGGAACGCTTGGTGTTGAGGACGGTGATGGTGCCTTTTTTGTCGAGCAGCCGGATGACGCCGCGGCCGAGTTCGAGGGAGCGGGTGACGAGGGCATCGAGTTCCGCGACGGATGGGGCACTGGTTAGGTGGGCGGTGACGGCATCGATGGTGTGCTCTTTGAAGCGGGCGAGTTTTTCGAAGTCGGCAGTGCGGATGACTTTGCCGTCGATCCACATTTCCTCACAATTTGCGCGTGACGCGATGCCGGCGATTTTATCGTGGAATCCTTTGCGGCCGCGGATGAGCGGAGCCATGACGCGGAGGGATCCGCTTTTTGTCAGGGAGGCGCGGATGAGGGTGGCGATGGCGCCCGCGGATTGCTGGGTGACGGGCACGTGGCAATCCGGGCAATGCTGCTCGCCGACCTTGGCGTAGAGGAGGCGGAGGAAGTGATAGATTTCCGTGACGGTGGCGACGGTGCTCTTGCCGCCGCCGCGGGTGATGCGCTGTTCGATGGCGACAGTGGGAGGGAGGCCGGAGATGTGATCGACTTCCGGTTTCTCCATCTGCTCGACAAACTGCCGGGCGTAGGTGGACATGCTATCCAGAAAACGACGCTGGCCTTCCGCGAAGACGATGTCGAAGGCGAGGGTGGATTTTCCGGAGCCTGACAAACCGGTGACGACCACGAGTTGGTCGCGCGGGATGGTGACGGAGATGTTTTTGAGGTTGTGCTCGCGGGCTCCGGTGATGCGGATGGAATTTTGGTAGGGGGCGTTAGGTGAGAGGGGGCATTCGGCGGCGCGTTGGGTGGGGAAGTAGGTTGTGGGGTTTAGGTAGGGAGTGGGTGGGGTTTTGAGTAGAGCCTGGGTTTTGAGTAGAGCCGATTCTTCGGCACTCGGCGGGGCGCCGAGCGTTACACGCGGGGCGCGTGTGCTCCCCTGGAGGACCTCTGCCAGGTATTGGCCGGTGTGGCTGGTTTTGACTTTGGCGATTTGTTCGGGGGTGCCTTCGGCGACGAGGAGGCCGCCGAGGGCACCGGCTTCGGGGCCTAGGTCGATGACCCAGTCGGCGCATTTGATGACTTCCAGATTATGCTCAATCACAAGTAGGCTGTGGCCTTCGTTGACGAGCCGTTGGAAGGTTTGGAGGAGGAGATTGATGTCGTCGAAGTGGAGGCCGGTGGTGGGCTCGTCGAGAATGAAGAGGGTGGGTTCCATGGTGGATTCGAGCAGGTGGCCGACGAGTTTGAGGCGTTGGGATTCGCCGCCGGATAACGTATTCAGCGGCTGGCCGAGGCGGAGGTAACCGAGGCCGACTTCGGCCAGGATTTTGAGGGAGGCGGCGGCTTTGTTGGCTTTGAGATCGGTCTCCTGGAGGAAAAACGGGATGGCTTCCGTGACGGTCATTTCCAGGACGTCGTGGATGCTTTTTCCGTGATGGTGAATGGCCAAGGCTTCCGGGCGGAAACGTTTTCCCTCACATTCCGGGCACTTCACGTAGAGATCGCTGAGGAACTGCATTTCCACTTTTTCGTAGCCTGCGCCCATGCAGCGGCCGCAGCGGCCGGTGCCGCTGTTGAAGGAAAAATAACCGGGGCCGACTTCCTGTTCCACGGCGTCGTCCGTTTCTGAAAAGACCGCGCGGATGTGGTCCCAGGCTCCAGTGTAAACGGCGGGCGTGCTGCGCGGGGTGCGGCTGGGCGGCGACTGGTCCACCATGATGACGCGGCTGATGTTTTCATCGCCGGTGATGGCGCGGCAACGGCCGGGTTCGTTCTCGCTGCTGAGGCCTTTTTTGCGGATCAGGTTTTCGTATAACACCTCGTGGACGAGCGTGCTTTTGCCGGAGCCGGAGACGCCGGTGATGGCGCAGAACAGGCCTAGCGGAAGGGAGACGTTGATGCGCTGAAGGTTGTTCTGCGCGGCGCGCTCGATCTTGATGGCGTGGCCGGGTTTGGGTTTGCGGCGTTTGTCAGGAATGGTGATGGATTTCCGCCCTAGCAGGTAATCGGCGGTTAGAGAACGGCGGGCGGTGGGGAGTTCCGAATGCGGGCCGTGGAAGACGAGTTCGCCGCCCTGCTCGCCGCGGCCGGGGCCGATTTCGATCAGGTTATCGGCGGCGCGCATCACGCTTTCCTCGTGCTCGACGACTAGCAGGGTGTTGCCTTTGTCGCGCAGGTGATGCATCACTTCGATGAGGCGGCCGGTGTCCCGCGGGTGGAGGCCGACGCTGGGTTCGTCCAGGACAAATAACGTATTCACCAGCGACGCGCCGAGGCAGGTTGTCAGGGTGACGCGCATGACTTCGCCGCCGCTGAGGGTGCGGGTGGAGCGGTCGAGATTCAGATAGCCAAGGCCGACATTTTCCAGATAGCGGAGTCGGCTGGCGATTTCCTGTTGGAGCTGCAGGGCGGTGTGATCGCCCTCCGGAAGTGGCAGGCTGGCGATGAAATCCGTGAGTGTGGTGATGGGCCATTGCCAGAGTTCCGGCAGGGTGTGGCCGGCGACTTTGAAGGCGAGCGCTTCCGGTTGGA
>JAQGPD010000362.1 GCA_028293305.1 Verrucomicrobiales bacterium
CCTTTCCATCCTGTGTTCCGCAGCATTGTCAGGACCCGCCGCCGCCATTGCCCAACAGCCCGCCGCTCCGGAACCGCTAGCTCCCGCCGCCCCCGCGGAATCCACATCCGCCGCCCCGAACGCCGCCCCCTCCGCCGCCCCCTCCGCCCCCTCCGCCCCCTCCGCCGAGTCCCTGGAACCCAGCGCACCGACCCCGTCCACCGCGCCCGAGTCCAGCACCCCGGAGCCCACCACCCCGGAGTCCACCGGTCCTCCCCCGCGCCCCGCGTCCCGAGTGTTGGACCAAACCGGCGCGCTGACCGCCGGCGAGCGCGCCGCCCTTTCCCGCGATTTCACTTCCTCCGCGGAGTCGGGACTCAGTGTTTATTACATCGCCCTCGATTCCACCGAGGGCCTAGCCGATCAGGACGCCGCCGGGGAATTGGCTCGATTGTGGGAGGATGCGCCCTTCACCGCGGTTTTTCTGAACGTCCCGGGGAAGCCCCTGACCATCGGATTTTCCGGGTCCGCCGCCAAGGCTCTCAGTCGGGAGGAAATCAAAATCCTGACGGAATCCGCCCTCTCCGCCGGGCACCTGCGGCAGTCCATGCCCGAGCAGGGAAAAGCCGCCGCGCGCCGCCTGATCGAGGACTACACGCGCTTCCGGGCGGGCGAGCCCCTGACACCTTTTTCCGGCGCCCACGCCACGGGCGGATCGGGTTGGTCGCCTAACGAACTGCTTTTCTGGGGCGGCTGTTTCAGTGTTCTGGCGCTCCTCCTGCTCATGTTCATCCTGCGCCGCAGCCGCATCCGCCGACCCAAACTTTTCCCCCTCACCGCCCCGCGCTCCCGATTCTCCGCGCCCCATTCCGGCGGGAACAATGCCATGATCTCCTTCCCCAACGATCGCGCCGACTAGCCAAACCATAACAACCCCGCCCAGTCCGCCAACTTCTGACTTCTGACCGCCGACCGCCGACCGCCCCTCCGGCTTGCAACCACATCTTTTTTCCACAACAACATCCCCCTGCTTTTCATGTCCCCTGTCCATCACCTCTGCCGCGAGCTCATCGCCATCCCCAGCGTGAATCCCGACGGCGATCCCGGCACGCCCCACACTGGTGAAAAAGCCTGCGCGGAGTTTGTCGGCGGCTTCCTTTCCGCCCTGGGGGCTGAAGTCAGCTATGAGGAAATCCTGCCAAGCAGACCTAATGTGATAGGGCGTTTTCCCTCCAACCCCGCGCCCGCCGGCCTGCGCAAGCCGCGGATTCTACTCGCACCGCACACCGACACCGTCAGCGTCGCCGGCATGACCATCGATCCCTTCGGCGGAGACGTCCGCGACGGTCGGCTCTACGGTCGCGGGGCCTGCGACACCAAGGGCACCATGGCCGCCATGCTAACAGCTCTCCAGCAAATCGGCCCGCGCATTCCCGACCTTGAAGCCGAGATTGTTTTTGTTGGTTTCATGGGGGAGGAAACCGGCCAGTGGGGATCACGCGACTACGCCGCCAAATATGCCGGAGCCCACGACTTCGCGCTCATCGGCGAGCCTACGGACTGCGCCGTCGTGCACACGCATAAAGGCTCCTATTGGTGCTCCCTGACAACCACCGGCCGCGCCGCCCACGGAGCCCGGCCGGAACTCGGGGAGAACGCCATCCTGAAAATGCAGCCGGTCATCGCCGCGCTCTACCAGGATTTTATCCCCCGCCTTCAAGCCCCGGAATTCCACCATCCCGTCCTCGGCGACAGCACGCTGAATCTCGGCACAATCCATGGCGGCACCCGCAGCAATATCGTGCCGGATTCCTGCACCATCCGTCTGGACATCCGCTTCACGCCCGCCGTCCACCGCCGGGGAATCGCCGCCATGCTGCAGGAATTTTTGGATGAAAAAGGACTGCCCGTCACCGTCGTCCGCGATAAGGACGCCATCTGTGCCCCGCTTGATACCCCGGCTCAAAACCCCTTCGTCCAACAACTCGCCGCCTGCGGCAATGGCACCACCGGCGCGCCCTGGTTCTGCGATGCCGCCTGGCTCGCCGCCGCCGGCCTCCCCGCCGTCGCCGCCGGCCCCGGCTCCATCGCCCAGGCCCACACTGCCGACGAATGGATCACCCTCGAAGCCTTGGATGAAGGTGTCGTGTTTTACCGGAAATTCCTCGAACAAATCCGTTCATTTACTAACGGATAGTCCGCCTAATCGGAGGGCGGACATTCTGTCCGCGTGTTTCCCATCAGATCCTGACCAAGCGGGACCTGCTTCAGTGATTCCGTTAAATAGTGTTAGAACCCCGCCGCCCCAAACACATTTATTTCCCGGCCCCGCATTTGAGTCTTGTCTATTTTCTGCCAGCCGACTTTTCTTCCGGCATGAAACGACTCCTCCTCTGCCGCCTTTGCCGCGCCCCCCGCCGTCGTCCGTCCGGTTTGGCGTCCGTTCTTTTCCTGGCGGTGGCCGCCGCCCTTTTCACCTCCGGGTCCGTCGCCCGTGCGGACGACCCCACGCCGCGTCCCACCCGGGGGGAAATCATCCGATTGGATCCAGCCTTCGACGCCCTCGTCCCACCCGGCGCGGTTTTGGAAGTGCTCGCTTCCGGCCTCGACTGGTCGGAAGGACCCGTTTGGGATCCCGCGCGGGGCGTTTTGCTCTTTTCCGACGTCCCGCAAAATACCGTGTTTCAATGGAAGGAAGGAGAAGGCCTGAGCCCTTTTCTGAAACCCTCCGGCTACACCGGACCGCTGGCCTATAGCAGGGAATCCGGCTCGAACGGCTTGGTGCTCGATGCCAAAGGTCGTCTCATTTCCTGCGAACATGGCGATCGCCGGCTTTCCCTCCTGGGCCCCGGCGGCGGGAAGCGGACGTTGACGGACAACTTCGAGGGAAAACGCTATAACAGTCCCAACGATGCCTGCGTGGACAAGGCCGGGAATATTTTCTTCACCGACCCTCCCTACGGCCTTCCCAAGGGACCCGCCGACCAGGACACCCGGGAGATTCCGTGGAATGGCGTTTACCGTCTGACTCCGGAGGGCAAAGTCACCCTGCTCACCAAGGATCTCAAATTTCCCAACGGCGTCGCGCTTTCCCCTGACGAAAAAACGCTCTACGTCGCCCAATCCGATTCCCAAGCCGCGCTCTGGATGGCCTATCCGCTGAACCCCGACGGCACCCTCGGCACCGGCCGCGTTTTTGCCGATGTCACCGCCATGGCGAAAACCGGCCACTACAAAGGCCTGCCGGACGGACTCAAAGTCGATGCCAAAGGCAACCTCTGGGCCACCGCTCCCGGCGGCGTGCACGTCATGTCCCCCGAGGGCAAGCTGCTGGGCCGCATTGAAACCTTCACTCCCACCGGCAATTGCTGCTTCGGCGGCGCGAACAATGAATATCTCTACATCTGCGCCGACGCGTGGATCTGCCGGGTGAAGCTCACAAATGGCGGCTGATCTTTCGGTTAGGCCGCATGACACGTCTCGCCACCATTCGTCTTCTTCTGATTGCGCTCGTGAGTGGGGCTTGGGTGTTGCCACTTATCCGCGCGATTCGTTTTCTCAGTTACGCTCTTAGTGTGGACGACGGCAGTATCGACACGTCGAACGACGCCAGCTTCGGTTCGTCCCTCGTGGTTTCGTATTGTTTCAGCTTCGCTGTTGCGCTTGCAGTTGCCTGGGTTCTTCCGCGCAGACGAGCGTGGCTTTTGCTTTTGCCCCTCACAGGTTCGCTTCTCGTGGCGGCGGATGTCATACGACTTGCACCAGAGAGCGTGATCGTCATCTTTCCGACGATGCATCCCTTTCGGCCAGCCATCTTCAGTTTATTTATCGCAGGAGTCGGAGCGCTGATTGTCTGGCATCATCGACGACATGAGAGAGTCACACACAATGCGGCCTGACCATGCGCTGCCGCGAACCCGGCCATCGCATCGCTGTTGCAATCCGTGCGTCTCGCGGGCCGGGTCGCTGAGCCTGGGTCGTTCGCTCCAGAAAATGTGTTCCTGCGCCCAGGCCATCCTCGCATTCTCGGCTATCCTGCTTGTGGGATGTGACGAGTCAGTTCGATTGGCATACTGACCAGGGCAGAGGCCGCGGCCGATAGTCCTTTCGCAAGAGGCTGGCTCCCGGAGATCATTCCCGACTCAAGCCGGGAGATCATCATGAAGAATGATCTGGACCTGAATCTTTCGGAAGGGAAGTTTGTTTTTGACCCGACTGACCATGACAAGTTCGTGAGCCAATTGGTGAGAATTCCCGGACATGATGAACCCCGGTCGAAGTTTTACGAATACGGTGAATGGGGATTCTGGATTGACGATTCCCGAGACCGCTGCCGATTCAGATTTATGATGGCCAGATGAAGAACGCTAACTAACAAATCGGAGGCTGGCAACGGCCCGACTGGCATCTGTCGTGTCGTCGACGCTTCACGCTCGTCACCGCCTGATCCGAAGCGATCCGTCGCGAAGTGAGGTCTCTCATTGGAGGTAATGGGAAGCCATCGGAGGGCGGACAT
Source organism: Verrucomicrobiales bacterium (assembly GCA_028293305.1). Lineage (GTDB taxonomy): Bacteria > Verrucomicrobiota > Verrucomicrobiia > Verrucomicrobiales > V1-33 > CAIZWU01. The sequence continues at coordinate 4,496 of JAQGPD010000362.1, forward strand.
TCTGTCCGTGCGGTTCTGCTCTGGGGCCTACCTTGTGGAGGAGGCGGGCGGTAGATCCCGGAGTTGTAGTTGCCCGGGGATCGTGGCGCGTGGGCGCCTTGCCACCTTGGCCCTTACAGCATTTTAAATAATGACATAGCCAGCGTCCGACCCTGGAGGGGTTAAATCTTTATAGCCATAGTCACCCTTTTGAATTTTCGCTCCGGAGGAGCGACATCTGGTTTCGTCGGGAAAGAATATGCCGCTCCTCCGGAGCTCGAACATTCTTCGCATGTGGTGGCTATAAAGATTCCGGCCCTCCGGGCCTAATATTACAGAGGCTTTGCGGCTACGGCATTATTTAAAATGCTCCAGGGGCGTGAGTGGAATTTTTGCTATGCAGACGGCTGCGAAACGGGCGGACAGAATGTCCGCCCTCCGCAGGGGTCCTGCAAGTTTCAGGCTTCGGTATCGGCGGCTTTGGCGGGGGCTTCTTCCGAGATCACGGTCACGTCGTCGGCCACGTTGGCGCCGACATCTGGAGTTTCATCGGATGATTGTTCGGCACCAGTTTCCGGTCCGGCCGGGGCTGGAACTTCCTCCGCGGGAACTCCTGCAGCTGCGGGAGTTTCCGTTGGCGCAGGGGTGGCGTCACTTGTGGAAGCGGGGGATTCCGGAGCTTTTGTGGGGTCGCCTTTTACCTTTTTCTCCATGGGAGGTTGGGGAGGGCGGCCGAGGATTTGGAGTTCGCCGGTGGCGAATTCGGTGACGAGGCCTTCCTGGACCAGCCAGCGCAGGTCCTGCAGCACGCCGATTTCCTCCATGGTGAGCGGGGCGGGCGGGGCTTCCGGAGCGGGTGGCGCTTTTTTGCCGCGCTGATTTTTGGGTTGGCGGCCCTGTTGGTTTTGGCCTTCTCCGCGGCCTTGGCCTTGGTTCTGACCTTGACCTTGACCCTGGCCTTGATTCTGTCGGCCGGCTTTCGGGGCTTCAGAGGATTCGGTTTGGGCGGAGTCCGCGGTGGCGGGGGTTTCGACGGCTGCCTCAGCATTGCCTTCGCTGCCGGATTCCGTGGAGTCCGGGGCAGCGGATTGGGCTTCGGTGCTTTCAATACCGGATGCTTCGGCGGAGGCGGGAGCTGCGGCTGTTTCCCCGGCGGGTTCGGCGGAAGCTTCCGGGGAGGGGGCGGGGGTGGATTCTCCCAGAACGGTGGTTTCCGCAGTGTCGGAGGTCACCAAATCCGTGGGAACGGAATCGGTGCCGGAGGATTCGGCAGTCGAGGGTTCGGCGGCTGGTGTCGGAGCTTCCAAGGCGGGCGCTGCGGTCCCGGAAGCGGCCGCAGGGACTTCTGTGTTGGCTTCGGTTGAGTCGGGAACGGCTTGAGCTTCAGGAGCTTGCACGGTCGCTTCCGCTGTGGTGTCCCGGGGAGCATCAGGGGTGACGGCGGGTTTCGGGGCGGCGTTTCCTTTATTGAAGTCGGATTTGCTGGCCGGTTTTTCGATGTGCGGGGCCAGGGTGGAGACCAATTTCCCGACGGTGATGCCGGGGTTGGCGCGGACGACGCCGACGATGCTGCGGAGACGCGGCGATAGATGGCTTTCGTCCTCGATGAAGTGCGGGCGGGTGCGGCAGACGAAGGTCGCCTTTTTGTCGCGCTTGAAGAATTTGAGGCTTTCTTTTTCAAGATCGCGGCAGAGGTCCTGGACCAGCTGCATCGGGAAGCGTTGTTGTTGTTCCACTTCGATGCGCAGCAGCGCCAGCAGGGAAGGGGCGAGCAATTTGCCGGGGATGTTGCCGGGAACCTTGATCCGGGACACGGCCCGGACGGCGCTGTCGGCGTGGTTGGCCAGGAAGTGCGCTTCGACGGCGGCCCAGTTTTTCAGGGGCTCGACGGGGGCGGATTCGACAGCGGCGGGGGCTTCACCCGAGGCCTCGGAGCTGGAGTCGGACTCTGCATCGGCAGTCGGTTCAGCGGCGGAATCGACGGGCGCTTCGGCGGCGGCTTCTTCGGAAACCGGGACTGTTTCGGCGGTTGGGGATTCCGGAGCGGATTCGTTGGCTGGATCGGTGGATTCCGTCGTGGCTTCGGAGGCTGCGGTGCCGGATTCAATGCCGGATTCGGACTCCGCAGTCGGGGCGGATTCGGAAAGGCCTGATTCAGAGGCACTTCCAGCTGCATCCGTAGTGGGGGCGGCGGCTTTGGCGGCTGGAGTGCCGGGGGAAGCGGCGGCGGCGGCTTCGCTGGCGGCTTTTGCGGCCTTGGCTTCGGCTTCGGCGGCTGCTGCGGCGGCGATTTCCTCCTTCGTCAGGGGGAAATAGACGGTCGCGCTGCTTTGCTGTTCCAGCCATTTCGCGACCAGCGTTTCGTCTTTTTCAGTGCGGATGCGGGCCTTGTAGCGGTCGATCGGCAGGTTGTAAAACTGCTCGCGGTGGAGCTTCGCGACGGTGGTCTGGAAGGAGTGGTGATTCGGCGGGCCGAGGATTTCGCCGGAGAATCCGCACACGGCCACGGCATTGAAGATCCCTTTTGGAGGATCGATGCTGATGACTTCCTTGCGGTAGAATTTTTTCAACGAGGGTCCGTTGATCAGATGGCGGATCGCGTCCTCACGGTTCAGCCAGAGCGAGCCGTCCGAGGGAATGTGGAAGATTTGTTCCGGGCCGGGGGTGGGTTCGACCGGAGGGACGGGCGTGCCTTTGGGGGCATTCCGGGGGGCCTGGGGTTGGGGCTGGCGGGAGAATTCCACCACGTAGCGGTCGCGGCCGGCGAGGAAAAGGCGGCCGAGTTCGAATACCGGATAGGCGCGGCCGGAGGCTTTGACCTGACGCGTGATAGCTTCCAAGGAGCGGGATTCCGCGAAGAGGCGGGCGCGCCAGCCGGGCAGGGGGGCGATTTGCGGGCGGTCGTCAAAACGGCCCGGGCCGCGGCCCCGGTCGTTGTTTCTAAAGTCGGGACGTCCACCACCGCCACCGCCTTCGCGTCGGTCGTCTCGTGGAGGGCCGCCGGGACGGGGACCACGGTCATCGCGTGGGCCGCCGGGGCGGGGACCACGATCACCGGGAGGGCCTCCGGGACCGCCGGGGCGTGGGCCACGGTCATCCGGGCGGGGGCCGCGGGGCGGGCCGTCGGGACGCGGACCACGGGGTCCGTCCGGGCGGGGACCGCCGAATCCACCAGGACCGGCGGGACGGGGACCACGGTCATCCTGCCGGGGACCGCGCGGGCCATCCGGGCGGGGACCACGGGGTGGGCCGCCGCGATCCTGTCTGAAATCTCCACGTCCTCCCGGGCCATCGCGCCGGGGTCCGCGACTTCCGCCGCCGGGCGCGCCGTAGCCTTGTCCTTGTCCGCCGCCGCGGGATTCGCGTTCATGGTCCGGGGCCCGGCCCCAGACGACTTCGCCAGGCGCGGCTTCGCGCTTCTGCAGGTCCCCGACCCAATCCGGGGCGAGGTTTAGATTCTGCAATTGGGAGAGATCGATGGGTTCTGGATCGGACATGTCAGGCGGAGTAAAATCCGTGTGTTGGGTGGGAGGGGAGCGGTCAGGGTGACCGCGGGCATCCTTTGTGAGGACGGGGGGGAGCGCACCGGCAAGCTGGTGCGGGGTGGGCAAACTACGGATGCCGCAACGCAAATCAATCCTTTTTCACGCCTTCCTTGGCATGAGTTTATTTCCGTGATAACAAGGGAAGGGGCTCGGGCGTTTTGGTGAGGAGCCGGCATCCTGCGGGTTGCGGAGTGCTCCGGACGGGTGGAAAGCGGGGTCATCCGGCGCAAAGTCCTGGAAAGTGGAAGATTTCCGTTGCGCGATGAAGGGGTCTCGCTTAAATGCGCCCTCCCGTTCCGGGACCCCCTGCCTCCTCCGATGGCGGGTTTTTTAGTCTAAAGGCCGCACCGCCATGAATATCCTCCAGAAGATCCACCGCGAGCAGATGAAGTCCGATACCACCGAACTGAATGTCGGTGATACCGTGAAGGTCCATAACCGAGTCGTTGAAGGCGGCAAGGAGCGTATCCAGATTTTCGCCGGCATCATCATCGGCAAAGGCGGTCTCTCCAAGAGCCAGTCCATCACCGTCCGCAAACTCAGCTACGGCGAAGGTGTGGAACGTGTGTATCCCATTCACAGCCCTTTGATTTCCAAGATCGAAGTCACCAAACGCGGCCAAGTCCGCCGCGCCAAGCTGAACTACCTCCGCAGCCGCGTGGGCAAGGACGCCGTGACCGTCAAGGAAGCTCCCCGCAAGTAAGCTTGCAGGCTGCATGGGCATCATCGGCCGGTTAGGCTGATTTTGTTAATCTTTTATTTTTTAAAACCGCCCTGTCTTTACGGATGGGGCGGTTTTTTTGTTTGGGGAGAGGGGGCGGAGGTCAGGTTAAATTTCAGATTTCGGATTTCGGATATCAGAATTTCAAATTGCGATTGGTGATTGGTGATTTCAATCGGGGTGGAACTCGTTAGCTGATTTCCTGATTTCCTGATTTCCTAATTTTTTAATTTCCTAATTTCTTGATTTCTTAATTTTCCCCATTTTCTTCCTTCCTCCCCGTGGTTGCAAAACAGCCGCAGCCCCTCCAGACTGTCCGAACCATGCCCTCCAAGCTAGACCCGGCGCTGCATACCGACAAAAAACCCCCGTGGATCAAGGTCCGCCTGCCCACCAACCCTGTTTTCTGGTCCACCAAGTCCATGGTGTCCGACTTGAAACTCCACACCGTCTGCGAGGAGGCCCAGTGCCCGAACCGTTGGGAATGCTGGAGTCAGGGCACCGCGACTTTCATGATCGCCGGGGACCGCTGCACCCGCGCCTGCGGATTCTGCGCGGTCAAAACCGCCAAACCTTTTGCTCTCGAGGCCGACGAACCCGCCCGCGTGGCCACCGCGACCAAACGCATGGGCCTTAACCACGTGGTGATCACCGCCGTCGCCCGCGATGACCTCGCCGACGGAGGCGCGCGCCATTTTGCGGAAACCATCGAAGCCGTCCGGATCGAAAACCCGGGCATCACGATCGAAATTTTGGTTCCCGACTTCAATGGCAAGGACGACGCCCTGCAAACCGTCATGGATGCGCGTCCTCACATTTTCAATCATAACCTGGAAACGGTGGAGCGCCTCACGCTGCTCGTCCGCAGCCGCGCCATGTATCGGCGCAGCCTCCACGTCCTGAAGCGCGCCAAGGAAATGTCCGGCGACCGCATCGCCACCAAGAGCGGCATCATGCTGGGGCTTGGCGAGACCGAGGCGGAAGTCCTTCAGGCTCTGGATGATCTGCGGGAAGCCGGCGTCACCGTCCTCACGTTGGGTCAATATCTGCGGCCTTCGGCCAAGCACCTTCCAGTGGTGGAATACGTGCATCCTGACCAATTCGCCCGGCTCAAAGTCATCGCCGAGGAAAAAGGTTTCCGCCATGTCGCCTCCGGCCCGCTGGTGCGCAGTTCCTATCACGCCTCCGACTTCAAGCCGGAGTTGGATTTGGTGGGGCATGACACCGTGGCGGTGGGGGTCTAGCTTAAGCTTCCGGCTTAGGCCAACGCCCCGGGGTGCGGCGGAGCCTTTGGACTGCTGCGACTTGTCGCCGCTTTCTGCGAGCGGGCTTGCCCGCGCCGAGCGGAGATTTGATTTTCCAACCGCTGCCTGCGCGAGACCAAACACGGCAGCAAGCTGCCTTCCGGAAAGCGGCGGCAAGCCGCGCGCACTCCAAAGGGTTTTGCGGCAGCTGCGGTGGAGCTTGAGCTTCCCGATCTAATCAGGAATAGAGGGGCGGGGGTGATTGCGATCATCGCGCTGGCAGGCAGCCGGTCGTCGGTAGCCGGTCTTCATTAGCAGATGCATTGGACGCATTGGATGCATTTCCGGCTGGCGCTGGCGGGCGGGCGGGGGCATCGCAGGGGATGCGTGCGCTTGTTTTTGATTTTGATGGTTTGATCGTGGATACGGAATCCGCGATTTATGAGGCTTGGCGGGAGTTGTATCTGGCGCATGGTCATGACCTTCCGCTGCCCCAGTATGTGCAGTGCGTGGGGTCGGTTTTGGGCATTATGATCCGATGGCGGCGTTGGAGAACCTTTTGGGCGGGCCGGTGGACTGGGACACGCATTTGCCGATGAAGGATGCGCGGATCCGGGCGGGGCAGCAGGGGTTGGACACGATGCCGGGGATCCGGGAATTATTGGCGGAGGCTAGGGCGGCGGGGGTGCCGTGCGTGGTGGCTTCCAGCAGCCAGCGGAGTCATGTGGGCGGGTGGCTGGAACGCACGGGGCTGCGGGATTCTTTTGAGTTTGTGCGGAGCCGGGATGATGTGGAACGGGCGAAGCCGTTTCCGGATTTGTTTCTTTCGGCGGCAGCGGGATTGGGGCTGGAGCCCTCGGAAACCTTGGTATTGGAGGATTCCTCAAATGGATTGCGGGCGTCCATCGCGGCGGGCGCGCCGTGTGTGGTGGTGCCTTCGCCGGTGACCCTGGGGTCGGATTTCACAGGGGCGGCGGCGATTTTGCCGACTTTGGAAGGGGTGGGTCTGGCGCGCTTGGCGGAGATCCATGCCGGGAGGGGCAGTGGCGGGGTCTGAGAGGATAAACCCGGAGGCGTGAAAAAAACGAGGGCGGCGGTAACGCATTTTTGCGGACCGCCGCCCAGGTCTTAGTTTTTTCCGAGGGCCGGCGAGTCGGCCTCCGGTGGTGGTGGTGGAGCCGCCCGGGGTGGTATGGGCCCGGGCGGAGAGGGGTTGTGTGTTCCGCGGCGGGGGGGCTGGAACCGGGAGGGAGGCTATTCAGGCTCCGGCGCGGGAATGGCGGCGGCGGGTAAGCATCAGGGCGCCGATGCCTCCGAGAATGCTGACGGAGGGCTCCGGGATGCCGCTGACCTGGGTTAGGGTGAAGTCATCAAGGGCGTAGCCGTGATACTGGAGGAATTGATGAATATCCGTGGAGAAATCTTCAGGGCCATCAATCGTGCGGGGATTCCCATCCACTTCCGGTAATAGCTCACCCGAAACCCAGTCAGCAAAGCTCGAGGTGGGGACCTCGCCCGGGGTATAGGCTCCCATCATGAAGTCAACCGGCACGGTGCCGCTGCCCAGAGTGCCGGGAGCCGTGAAGCTGATGGTGACCAGCTGCCACCCCCCGGTGGCCGCATCGTAGGCTTGTTGGGCCAGGAGGGATCCGGGCGTGGATAGAAAGGGCGTGGTCGTGTTCACCGAACTGCCGTCCCATATGGAAAAAGTGCTGGGTTCAATCACCCCGGCGGTGGTTTCCACACTCTGCCATGAGGACACGTTGTAGGTGGCGCCGGCATCCAGCATCTCCCGGCGGTATAGATGGCCTGCCGGCGATTCCCAAGCTCTCGACGTCGATAGGATCAAAGTCCCGCCGCTCCCCACAAACGCATTTGCCTGCCAGTGGCCTATATCGGTTTGCGCAAGCAGGTATTTGCCCCCAGTAGGGGACCCTGCGCCGCCCCCTATTGAAAACCCATCCCTGACAGCCATGAAGACGTCACGGCCGCTTGACGTGGGCTCGGTGTAAATATAACTCCAAGTTCCTGAATAGGTCCTCCAGCCCACGGTTTCGGATTCAAAAGTTTCAGAAATGACTTGGGCGTGGGCGACGGCGGCGCTGGCGCAGAGCAGGCCGGCAAGGAACAATGGGAGGGTTTTTCGGGCGATGATCATGGTTGGTTACTTGGGGGGATTCTTGGTGGAGTGAAAAAATTTGAGACCTTTGTGGGAAAGCTGCCGCGGGCCTCAGGAGAGGGAGTGGCGGGGCGGCGGCGGTTGCTCCTCATGGCTCCGCGTCCTCTGCGGACGGGAAGAGGGACTGGGTGGGAAGAATTAATTAGGGAACCTCGTCCCATGCGAGGCTTGGGGTTTGGCTGAGGAATAGTCTCCGGGACCAAGCGCATGCAGGGAAGGCACGGTGCCCGGGGTGTGCGTGAATCCTTCCCATACTGGAATTTCAAAGTGGACACCGGGGTCTCCAGCACCCGGCGCGCGAGCAAGTTTTGCCACGGTCCGGAATCCATTGCCGCACTCACGGGCTCGAAATCCATGCGCCTGCGCCTGCGCCGGCGAAGCGGAGGCGGAGATCGACCCTATTCTGCACAGGAGGAATCTGGTAGGGATTTTCATTTTGAAATCGTGATTTTATTTCAAAAAACCACACTCGATATAATTACAGTATTGTAACCGTGTCTACTGTATATTTGAACAATTCAACATCCATCTCCCATTGCTGCGCGTTTCCTGATTGTGGGTCCGGGTGTGGCATTTCCGGCGGCCATGAATGCAAGTCATCTCCTCCGTCACGGTGGTCATTTTGGCATCGGGGCCCATTTCGCAAGGCAGCGCCGCTCCAATGGATGAAAAGACTGGAAAGTGACAGCACGAGGAAAAGGCGCAGGTTGGAAGGCGGAGGCATTGTGTTGGATGATGGAAAATACTGAATTTATACTGAGTTTATTTACAGTAAGCAGGGCGGCGCAATCCCCGTGAACAGTTTTTTCAAATCGGCGGGCGTCTCGAGCATGCCTTCCGCCCCCCGGTGACCGTAAAATTTTGTCCAGGACAGGATTCGCGCCCAACGTTATGATTCCGCCCCGCCCCTCCTTCATGCCAGAAACTCCATTCCCAGCCTCCGCCGGTGATCTGGTGCGGCGATCGGTCGCGGAATTCGAGTCCATGCTCACCGGCTATGCTTATAACCTCACCGGCGACCTCGAAATGGCCCGGGATGTGGTGCAGGACACCTTCATCAAACTCTACGCCCAGGACCCCGCCAAACTGGACGGTGGCGGGCTGAAACCCGGGCTTTTCACCGTCTGCCGCAACCGCGCGCTCGATCTCAGGCGCCGCCGCCGCCGCCTCGTCAGCCTTGAGGATTCCCCCATGGACCACCTCGCGGATCCCTCG
>JAQGPD010000374.1 GCA_028293305.1 Verrucomicrobiales bacterium
TGCCCCCCAGCCCCCTTCCGCCCCGGCCCCCTCCCCCGCCGCTCCGGCCCAGCCTTCCCAGGCTGCCCAGCCTCCGCCGACCGAGGCCGCATCGGTCGCTCCCATCCCTCCAAAACCGGAATCCCACATTCTCGATGAATCCGGAATGTTCACCTCCGACGTGGCGAAATCCCTTTCCGCCAGGCTGCTGACCTCACAAACCCGCACCGGCCTCGGCATTTATCTATCCATACAAACCTATCTGATCGACGAGACCCCGGACGTCCGCGCCAGCCGCACCCATGAAGCCTGGCTGGAAAAACAGAAAATGGCCGGTATCGTGATCGTCCACGACCGCAGCACCGGCCGTCTGAGCTTCGCGGGATCCGACGACAAACGCCTCCCGGATCCCGACGGACTCCGCGCGCTTTACCGCCTGGCGGATGCCGCCGCGCGCAAGCTGCCCCCGGAAGCGACCGGGGTGGACCGCATCGTGGCCACCCTGTCAGCCCTCGCGGACGGCTTGGAGTCCTGGCAAAAAAACGGAAGCCTGCCCGCCTTGCCCGCCCTTCCCGCCACCCCCACCGCCACTGCGGCCAACGCCGGAGCGGAAGCGGCCATGCCCACCATCTATCACACCCGTCCTCCCTGGCCAAAGCCGAAGGGTTTTTTGGTGGACGAGGCCGAGGTGCTCCTCGAACCCGGAGCCGCCGCCGACCTCGCCAAAAAGCTATCGGACTTTCATCAATCCACCGGCCTCAGCCTCTACGTCATCACCGTCACCTTCCCTCCCTCCGGCCTCACCCAGCCCCTTGCCGACAAGCTGGCCGCGGAATGGCTGCCGGAGGCCAGCGGCGGCATCCTCGTTTATGACCGCAGCCAACCCGGCACCCTCAGCTTCGCCGGCACGCCGCACGTGGACCGCTGGATGACGCCCGTGCAATTGAAAATCCTGCACGAAGGAGCCCAAAAAGCCGCTCTCGCCACCGGGGAAAAACCTCAGCTCTGGCTGCCCGCCGCCGCCTCCTGGCTGATGGAGGGTTATGTAAGGGAAGGCCTGCCCATCCTCCAGGAGGGGCAAAAATGGATGCCCCAATCGCAGCGCCGCATCCTCCCATGGGTCCTGGGCGGCGGAGTGCTTTGCGCCCTCCTCCTCTATCTGATCCATCGATGGCAGGAAGGCGCGGACCGCCGCCGGAGCACCATTTTTCTGTTCCCGGAAGTCTATGTCCCTGAACGCCTTGGCGCACCCCAGGGCGGCGGCACCGTGGCGGAAACTTCCCCCGGACATGCCGCCTTGCCGGCCCCGCCCCAACAGCACCCTAACGCAACCGTTCCCACCCGGTGACCCGGTTGTTGCTGAAGCGCACCGCGGCGGAAGTCACCGGCACATAATCCGGACCCGTTTCCCAGGAAACCCAGCCAGGATCATAATAACCATGCCGGGAATGTCCGCCGTGCGGAAATCCATAACCAAATCCCATGGACAACGACTGCCGCTGCACCGGGCGCAGCTCCACATACCGCCACAGCTCATACGACTTCCCGTTTTCGCTCCCGCGCACCACCCGGTCAGGCCGGCCCAGCGCCAGATAAACAGCGTCGGGCGGCATGCCCTCGATCACCCGACCCTCCATAACCGCCTGCTTCTGCGACTCGCCCAGCGGCTGGAAAAGCTGCGGAGCCCGCGCCACCCGGCTGCCGGGTGTGGACACCGCGCAGGCGGACAAACCGAATCCGGCCACGGCCAGCACCAGCCGCGTTTTCCATCCGGCACGCCCATGGGTTTTGATCAAAACGTTCTCTTTCATGATAGGGGTTTTCCTCGATTTCAGCCACCCGGTCAGACTCCCGGCGGCCCCCCACCATAACCCTTCCCCGGCGCGGGTCACCTTTTTTCGTTCCCCGCCGCCCGTGTGTTTTTTTTCATGAACAACCCATCCCGCCCGCACCGTCCTATCAGCACCCCCGCTCCCGCCCCAGTCCCCCAATTTTCCAATTTCCGAATTTCCAAATTTCCGAATTTTCCATTTCTTAATTTCCTAATTTCCTAATTTCCCAATTTTCTCATTTTCCCACCGCCCCGCCATGCTCCTCGCTTCCCTCACCCGCCTGATCCGACTTCCTCTGATCTCCGCCCTTCTCCTGCTGCCCTTGCAGGCCGCGGAGCGTCCCGCCCGGATTTTGCTATGGCCCCAGGGAGCTCCGGGATCGGAAGCCCGCGCCGCCGAAGCCGAAACCGTGGAGGCGCCCAATCCCGGCGTCTGCAATGTGGCGAATGTGCACGCCCCCTCCATCACCCCCTATCTTCCCTCCGCCGCCAAAAACACCGGCGCCGCCATCCTCATCGCCCCCGGCGGAGGACACCAGAAACTCTGCCTCGGCCATGAAGGGTATTCCCTGGGCGAATGGTTCGCCGAGCACGGCATCTCGGCCTTTGTGCTGAAATACCGGCTGGCCCGCGAGCCCGACTCCACTTACACCGTGGACGTTCATGCCATGGCGGACACCCGCCGCGCGCTGCGCCTCATCCGCGAACGCGCCGCCGAATGGAAAATCAAACCCGACCGCCTCGGCGTGCTCGGATTTTCCGCCGGAGGCGAACTCGCCGCCCTGGCCGCCATGGACTCGGATCCCGGAAAACCGGACGCCGCCGATCCCGTGGACCGCCGATCCTCCCGGCCTGACTATCAAATCCTCATCTACCCCGGCAGCTCAAAACGCTTCACCGTCACCCCGGGCATGCCCCCCGTCTTCATCGCCTGCGGAGCCGACGACCGCCCTGACATCTCGGAGGGCATGGCCTCGCTCTATCTGAAATACAAGGAAGCCAAGGTCCCCGCGGAACTGCACATCTTCGCGAAAACCGGACACGGTTTCGGCTACCGGGCCGATAACACCTCCCCCGCCGGCGCCTGGCCCGACCGCCTGACCGAATGGATGGCGCACCTCGGATTCCTCGACTGAACGAACGGCGCCCCTGCCAGGAAAAACATAACATCCCTGCCCGGCCCGGGCCGACCCTGCCAAAACCCGGCAAACCCCTCAAACCCGGCCCCATTCCGGACTGCCGATCCTGACAAATTCCCCCAAAACCCCATTCCACCGCAGCCGCCCCGCCATCAGGCCGCCTGCACCCATTGCCCCGGACCGCCCCCCGCCCCCGGCTCCGTCAAGCCGGGCCCCGCCCCAGCGCCCTCCACCGTCGCCCGCAGCGTGTCGTCCAATAACATACGCCACCCCGCCGCGCACAGCACCCCGCATTCCATGGCCTCCAGTCCGGCATGCGTGAATGCCAGCCGGCACCCGCCCTCCTCCAGCCGCGACAATTCAAACCGAATCCGCGATCCCGTCCATTCCTCCAATTCCCGGATCGCGCCCGTGCTTTGATGCGTGGCTTCACAACATTCCCATTCCAACAAAAATGGAGGGTCCCGGCGCAGGATCCTCATCTCCGCAAAAAAACCGACGCCGGGAAAACGAAACGACGACACCCCGTCCACGACCTCCGAAACCTCACAAAATTTCGACCAGTCATGCCGCACCCCAGCCGGCGTGGCCAGCTCCCGCCACACGGCCTCCACCTCCGCTTTATAACAAAAAGTGAGCAACAAATCAGGGGACGGTGGATCCAGGTTCAGGGTCATGGCCGGGGGGAAGCGCAGGGGTTGAAAATGAAAAGAGAATAAGCGGAAAAGAGCCGGGAAAATACCACGCGGCCCATCCGCCGGGAAAGCAAAAAACAGCACCGGACCCCATTTTCAGACGGGACCGCTCACGGATAGATCACCACCAAAAACACCAGGGTCTCGGTCCGCCCGGAATTGGTCAGGGCATGCGGGACATCCGCCCGGTAAGTCGCCGAATCCCCGGCATGCAGGACATCGCATTCCCCGGCCGACTCCACCTGCAAGCCACCCTTCACCACGGTGATGAACTCCCGCGTCCCCGCGAAATGCGCCGCGCTACGCAGCGCCCCGCCCTTGCCCAGCGCCACCTCGTAAAACTCCACATCCTTTTCCAAATGCAGCGGACTCAGCGTGCGGATGCGGCAATTCCCATCCGACCGGTAATGAAAGGCCCGGTCATTTTTCCGGATCACGGTGACGGTGGCCGCGGCATCGGGCGACCCTATCAAATCCCCCAGCGACATCCCGAACGCCTGCGCAATCCGCAACGTGACCGCCAGGGTGGGATTCGCCTGCTCCCTCTCGATCTCGCTCAGCATTGATCGGCTGACCCCGCTGGCGCCGGACATCGCCTCCAGGGACCAGGCCCGTTCGGCCCGCAGCTGGCGCAGCCGCACGCCCAGGTGTTTGCCCACCGCCTCCGGAGGCACCGTCACCGGCAACGCGGCGGCCGGGCGGGCTGGAGCCTGACGGACCGCGGCGGATTCTTCGGCGGGAACGGAACGTGCTTTTTTGATGCGGACAGGCATGATTCGGTTTACGATATCCAGGAAATAAATCTTGCATACCGGAAAAAAGAAATCCAGAATAGCGCACTGATTTCCGGTATATCGGACAGTCCCCACCCTTCCCATGAAAGCTCTAGTCAAAGCCCACGCGGAACGCGGCCTCTGGCTGCAGGATGTCCCGGAACCGGAACCCGGCATCAATGATGTCCTCATCAAGGTCCACAAAACCGGCATCTGCGGCACCGATCTCCATATTTACAAATGGGACGCCTGGGCCCGCAAAACCATCCCCGTCCCCATGGTGGTCGGCCACGAATTTGTCGGCGAGGTGGTTTCAACAGGATCGAATGTCAGCGATTTCCACGCCGGAGAAATTGTCAGCGCGGAAGGCCACGTGGTCTGCGGGCGATGCCGGAATTGCCTGGCCGGCCGCCGCCATCTTTGCAAGGACACCGTCGGCATCGGCGTGAACCGCACCGGCGCTTTTGCGGAATACATCAGCGTTCCCATGACCAATGTCTGGCACCACCGCGAGGGCGTGGACGAGGAGGTGGCCTCCATCTTCGACCCTTTCGGCAATGCGGTGCACACCGCCCTCGCCTTCGAAGTGTTGGGCGAGGACGTGCTCATCACCGGCGCCGGCCCGATCGGAATCATGGCCATCCCCGTGGTGAAACACGCGGGCGCCCGCCACGTGGTCATCACGGACGTCAACGAATACCGCCTGGATCTCGCAAGGCAGATGGGAGCCACCGTCGCCTTGAATGTGGCCCACGGCTCTTTGGATAGTGTGAAGGAAAAGCTGGGCATGCGCGAGGGCTTCGACGTCGGCCTCGAAATGAGCGGCAATCCCTCCGCTTTCAAAAGCATGGTGGACCACATGTGCCACGGCGGAAAAATCGCCATGCTGGGCATTCCCTCCAGCCCTATCGAAATCGACTGGAATAAGGTGATATTCAACATGCTGACCATCAAGGGAATATATGGTCGGGAAATGTATGAGACCTGGTATCAGATGAGCGTGATGCTGGAATCCGGGCTGAATCTGAAACCGGTCATCACGCACCGCTATCACTATACGGAATACGAAAAAGGCTTCGCCGCCATGGAATCCGGCTCCTGTGGAAAAGTGGTGCTGGACTGGAACAGCTGAATCCACCCTGCCAACCGCAAGCCATCGATCCTGACAATTTCTCCGCCACTTTTCCATTCCGATGAACACCGCCTTTGACGACCATCTAACCAATCAACTCGACTCCATCCGCACCGCCGGAACCTGGAAGCGCGAGCGCCATCTGGACACCCCGCAGGGCACCAGCGTGCAGGCCGACGGTGGTCCGCCGGTGCTGAACTTCTGCGCCAACAATTATCTCGGCTTGGCGCAGCATCCCGCCATCAAAGCCGCCGCCCACGCCGCGCTGGATCAATGGGGCTATGGCCTCGCCAGCGTGCGCTTCATTTGCGGAACCCAGGAGGTGCACCGGCAATTGGAGGAAAGCCTGTCCGATTTTTTGGGCATGGAGGACACCATTCTTTATTCGTCTTGCTTCGATGCCAACGGCGGGCTCTTCGAAACCCTGCTCGGGCCGGAGGACGCGATCATCAGCGATGAGCTGAACCACGCGTCCATCATCGACGGCGTGCGGCTTTGCAAGGCTCACCGATTCCGTTATAAAAACTGCGACCTGGCCGATCTCGAAGCCCAACTCATCGCCGCCGATGCCAAGGGCGCGCGCTTCAAACTGATCGCCACCGATGGTGTGTTTTCCATGGACGGCTTCATCGCTCCCCTGCGCGGCATCTGCGATCTGGCGGACAAATACAATGCGCTGGTCATGGTGGACGATTCCCATGCGGTCGGCTTTCTCGGACCGCGCGGCCGCGGCACGCATGAGTTCCACGACGTGGTGGACCGCATCGATATCCTGACAGGAACCCTGGGAAAAGCCCTGGGCGGCGCCAGCGGCGGATACACCAGCGGACGCCGTAATATCATCAGCCTCCTGCGCCAGCGCTCGCGGCCCTATCTATTTTCCAACACCCTCGCGCCGACTATCGCCGGAGCCTCCCTGGCGGCTTTGGAGTTGTTGAAGGCCGACACCACGCTCCGCGATCGATTGGAGGAGAATGCCCGCTTTTTCCGCAGCGAAATGACCGCCGCCGGCTTCACCCTGGCCCCCGGCTCTCACCCCATTGTGCCAGTCATGCTGGGCGACGCCGCCCTCGCGGGACGCTTCGCGGAGGCCATGCTGCAGCGCGGGGTATATGTGATAGGCTTCAGTTATCCCGTGGTGCCCCAGGGCAAGGCCCGCATCCGCACCCAACTCAGCGCCGCCCACCGCCGGGAGGATTTGGAGTTCGCCGTGGCCGCGTTCAAATCCGTCAAATCGGAACTCGGCCTCTAGCCAAACCGCCCGCCCCTACCTCCCGCGACGCAACCGACCACGCCCCGACTATCCGTTATGTTCCTCCGCCCATTGCTCCTGGTGCTGCTCGGCACCCAGACCATTTCCTGCGTCTCCGCGGCGGATGCGGCCAAGCCCAACATCATTGTCATTCTCGCGGATGATGTGGGCTTCGGCGACCTGGGATGTTACGGCGCGACGTTGGTGAAAACCCATGCCCTCGACCGGCTCGCGGCGGAGGGCTGCCGCTTCACGGACGCCCATTCCCCCGCCGCCACCTGCACGCCCACGCGGCGGGCGCTGCTCACGGGCGGCTATTCCTGGCGTCAGGAAGCCGGTTCCAGCATCGCCCCGGGCGATGCTCCTATCACCATCCAGCCAGGCACGGTCACCCTGCCCTCACTGTTGAAGCAGGCCGGTTACCGCACCGGCATTGTCGGCAAATGGCACCTTGGGTTAGGCGGCCAGGGCGGGCCGGATTGGAATGGCGAAATCAAGCCGTCGCCCCTGGATATCGGTTTTGATTCCAGCTTCATCATGGCTGCCACCGGCGACCGCGTGCCCTGCGTTTTCATCGATCAGCGCCGTGTGGCGAACCTCGACCCCGCGGACCCGATAACCGTTAGTTACAAAAACAAAATCGGCACCGATCCCACCGGCGCGGAAAATCCGGAATTGCTCAAACTGAAACACACCCTCGGCCACGACCGGACCATTGTGAATGGCGTCGGCCGCATCGGTTGGATGAGCGGGGGCAAGGCGGCCCGCTGGCGCGATGAGGACATGGCCGACACTTTCGCCGCCCAGGCTATCAAGTTTTTGGAAACTCCGGGCGACGCTCCATTTTTCCTGTTATTCACTCCCCACGGCATTCACGTTCCCCGCGTTCCCAACGAGCGCTTTGTCGGCTCCAGTCCCCTGGGTGCGCGCGGCGATGCCATCCAGGAACTGGACGACACCGTGTCCCGGGTCCTGGCCGCCGTGGAAAAAAAAGGCCAGTCCGCCAACACTCTCGTCATCTTCACCAGCGACAACGGCGGCGTCTGGGATGATGGTTATGCCGACCACGGCCCCCAGGGCACGCACCGCATCAATGGCGCCCTGCGCGGCACCAAAGGAACCCTTTTCGAGGGCGGCCACCGAGTGCCTTTCATCGCCCGCTGGCCCGGAAAAATAAAACCCGGCACGGAGTCCTCCGCCTTGATTTCATCGGTGGATTTTCCCGCGACCTTCGCCGCCCTGACAAATGTCCCCCTGCCTGCGGACGCCGCTCCTGACAGTTTCAATATCCTGCCCGCCCTGACCGGCGAATCCACCACCGCCCGCACCAGTGCCTTCTTCCATGTGGGCGGCACACAAGGTCCCCTGGCGCTCCGCATGGGCTCCTGGAAATACATCCAGGCCGGACGCGGCGGCTCTGGAAAAGCCGCCGCGCCGGATGCGGGCGATGCCCCCAAACCCAAACTTTATGACCTCGGCAAGGACCCCGCCGAGACCCACGACCTGGCCGCCGAACTTCCTGACAAGCTCCGCGAAATGGCCGCCTTCACCCAAGCCGCCAGAGCCGGGAGCCGGACCCGACCCTGACAAAAAAACCCCCGACCGGAACCCCCGTATGTCACCCCCCCACATCAGCGGGCTGGGTCTCTTCACCATCGGCATCGGCCCCCGCAGTTCCCACACCGGCGGCCCCATGCGCGCGGCCGGCGCCGGCGTCTCATTGCTGGAAAGC
>JAQGPD010000042.1 GCA_028293305.1 Verrucomicrobiales bacterium
TCCTGGCAGGACAGCGGCACGCATGCCCTGCACCTGACAGCCACCGGAACTGTGACCGCGGCGACGGACAACCGCGGCTGGATGGCCTATCCTGCTGGTGGCACGGCGCGTTTTACGGGTCTCGGTCAGGCGCTGAGCGTCAGCATTCCCGACACGTGGATCATGCCCACGGTCACACGGCCCAACCTGACGGTGGAGGCACGGATCTATCCGAAGGCCTGGAAATCATATGGAGTGAGCAATGCGCCGGTCGTTTCCCTGCGCCAGGAGTGGGATAATTCCCTGGAACTCCGCGACGGCAAATGGAACAGCCCCGCAGCCCCCGTGGTCGCGGCCGGCAACGTGGTGGCAGTCAACAGCGCCGCATGGGCGGCGGCCTGCACCTTCAATACCTGGCATCTTCTCAAAGTGACCGTGACGAGCACGGGCAGCGTCCAGTGCACGCTCGACGGCACGGTGGTGGGAAGCGGCACTGCCGCGGCCTGGTCCAACCGCACCAATGGCTGGATCCTGACGTTGGGGAACTTTGACGGCGATCTCGACGAAGTCAGGATCAGCAATATCGTCCGCTGATAGGAACGGTCCGGGAATTTCCGGGTTTTTTTGGGTTATATCAATTCGATATGGTTTTTGCTGAGCCATATCGGAGGCGGCTCGTCTATTGGGGCGCGGTCGAGGGCGGAAACTCCGGCCAGGTGCTTCCGTTGGGATCTGGAACTTGGATAATTTGCCAGGGTGGTCCAGTATCCTGAGGTCATGTTGCCGGGATGCGGGTGCGCAAAGTTTCTGTGGGCCCGCGGGAAGTGAGCCTCAGGGCAATGGCTAGTTGCGGTTGGCTGCTCTTGGACCGGGATGACTTGTCGGGTTTGCCAGGGTGGGCTGGACGGGTATCGCGCGTCCACACAGCCCGACGGCGCGGGGTGTGGTGGGAGTTTGATTGCCATGACGTGAAGCCAAGTAATGGAAAGCCTGGCCGGTTCTTGACAGGCATCAAAAAGGGGGAAGCCTCTCGGCATTCCCCCTTGTTGGATTACAGATTTTTTGGACGGATCAGACCGGTTCTTTCTGTTGGTTGCGTTTGGATTTTTTGACGGGCTTTTCGTCGTCCTCGTCCTTGCCCTGGCCATAGACGCTGTTGGCGATGTAGGGATCGCCGTAGTAGTAGTAGTAGTAAGCGGCGCCGCGGCTGGTGGGCATGCGGTTCATCACCAGGCCGGCCATACGGGCGCCGGATTTTTGGAGGAGGGTGAGGGCGCGTTGGATGGCGCGGCGTGGGGTCTTGCCGAAGCGGAGCACGAGGCAGACCGCGTGGGCCTGAGGTGCCAGGGCGAGGCTGTCACTGACGGCATTCACCGGCGCGCTGTCGATGATGACGCGGTCGTAGTCGAGGATGAATTGTTGGAGAAGTTTGGGGACGGAGCCCTGCGAGAGCAGTTCTGCGGGGTTGGGTGCGCGGCGGCCGGAGGGGAGCAGGGAGAGGTTGTCCACCAGGGTGGAGCGGATGGCTTCACTGGTCGTGCAGAGGTTGCTGAGCACGTCCGTCAGGCCACGGAATTCGGTGCCTTTCCGGACGTCGCGCTCGATCAGGGTGGCGCTGAGGGCAGGGCGGCGAAGGTCGGCATCGATCAGCAGTGTGCGCAGTCCCTGGGTGGCGAAGGCGGCGGCGAGGTTGATGGAGGTGTGGGTTTTCCCTTCGGAGGGAATGGCGCTGGTGACGAGAATGAGCCGGCGTTGGTCCTCCTCACCCAGCAAGGAAAGCGAGGCCCGGAGCGTGCGGAAGGCCTCCGCCATGGAGCCCCCGGGATCGGAGGTGAGAGCGGTGCCGCCGAAAGGTTGTTTGCTGAGGTCCGCCTCGGGAACCGCGGCGAGAACGGGGAGTTCCAGTTCCCGCTCCGCCTCATCCACCGTGCGGATGGAGGAGTCCATGCGGTCGATGAGCAGCACCAGTCCAGCCCCGCCGGCCAAGGCTAGCAGAGCGGCGGTGAGGAGGCTTTTGGTTTTGTTGGGACGGACGGGAATGGGGTTGATGAGGGGTTCCTCAACGACGCGATAGGGGCTTTTGGTGAGGCCCTGGGTGACGTCGGTTTCCTTCAGCCGGTTGAGGACGGTTTCATAGATTTCGCGGCTGGCCTTGGCTTCGCCTTGGAGGAGTTTGTAAGGGATGGTGATCTGGTCGAGTTCCAGCGCTTTTTGTTCCTGCTCGGCGAGCATGTTCTTCAGCTTTTGTTCCGTTTCCGCGAAAGTGTTATATTGTTGGCGGAGGGTGTCGCCCGCGCTGGCGACCGCGGTTCTCAGTTTGTTTTTGAGTTCGGTCAATTCGCTGAGGGAGGCTTTGTATTTGGGATGCAGTTCGAGGTAGCGTTCCTTGATGGCGGCAAAATCACCCTCTTTGGTGCTCACCGCAGTGCGGAGTTGGGCGACGTCGGGCAGGGCGGCCACGCTGGCGAGTTTCAACATGCCGTCGATATCGGTGGACTTAATATCCTTCAAGGCGGCCAGGTCGGACTCCAGGGTGGCGCGTTGGGTATTGGCGGCGGTGACCTGGGTATTGAGGGCGTTGAGGAGCTCGACGACGATGTTTTGTTTGTCGTCCACGGAAACCACCCCGTGGGTTTTCCGGTAGTCGGCGACTTTCCGTTCGGATTCCTCGAGTTTTTCTTTACGTTTCGCGACCTCGTTGACCAGGAAGGTATTGGCATCCTTGGAGACGCTGTTGCGGTCGCCGCTTTGAAGGATGAGGAACTGTTTCACGACTTCGCCGGCGAGGTTTTGCGCTTTGGCGGGATCCGTGTCCTCGGCCACGATATCGATCAGGCGGGTGGCGCGGCGGAGCTGGACTGAAAGGCGGTCGCGAACCTCCTGGGCCAGGGCGCTCTCCATCTGCGGGGTGACGGCGGGGACGCCATTTCTGGTGGCAAACTCCTTGTCCATGCCTGTGGCCTGGGCCACGGCCAGCATCATGGTGTTGCTGGTGAGGGATTGGATCACCGTATTGATGGCATCGGCGGTGGTGAGCCGGTCTTCTTTCACTTCCTCGATGTCCACGACTTTCGCCTCACTCATCTCGACTTGCAGCACGGCCCGCGAGGCATAGACCGGGGATTGTTTGGTGATCCACGCGAACATTCCCGCGAGCGCGGCGGCGACGATTAGAATAACCAGCCATGAATAGCGGAGGAAGAGAAATAGATAGTGCTGCAAATTCATAGGCCGGTTATCGAAGGGGGGAGGTAAAAATTTGGTGGGTTGGGGGGCGGCGTGCGGTGTGCGGTGGATCTCAGAACCAGGATTCGCCGACTTCGATCACATCGCCTGGCTTGATCATGTAGCTGCTGGCCTCACCGGATTTGGCCATTTTTTTGGCGTCGAGTTTGATGGGTTGGCCGGCATCGCCGCGCTTGATGGTGATTTTGGAGGCGTTGGCGATTCTGGAATAACCGCCGGCCATGCCCACGGCTTGCAGGAGGCTGACGCCTTCACCGGGAGGGAAGAAGAAGGCACCGGGTTTGTTGACGGCTCCCAGAATGGTGAAGCGGCGTTTGGCGTATTCGCCCATGGCGACGGTGACATTGGGATTCACCAGATAGCCTTGTTTATATCTTGTGGCGATGAGGCGCGAGGCCTCGCTGATGGTTTGCCCGCCGACGGCGACCTCGCCAATGAGCGGAAGGCTGACTTTTCCGTCCTGGCTGACGGTGACTTTGGTGTCGAGCTCAGGTTCCTGAAAAACTTTGACATCGATGCTATCATTGGGGCCCAGCACGTGCTCGGCCCGGTTCTGTGCCAGGGCGCCGGGTGCGAAAGAGAAGGCTGCGAAGAGGGCGAGGCAGGCTATCAACAGATTTTTCATAATGAACGGGTGGTGGATGTTAAAAGTTAATAGCACACTGCACGCCAACCCGGTTTGCTTCATAGGTGAGTCCCGAACCTCCGGAGTCATTGTTGCGCAATTCATAAAAGACG
>JAQGPD010000146.1 GCA_028293305.1 Verrucomicrobiales bacterium
CCGCGCGTTGCAAGCCGCTCACCGCCAACTGGATGGGGCATTGGGCCGCACGATCCTCGCGCTGCGGGAGGAGCTGCTGGGAATCGTCGCCCACGTGGAGGCCTATATTGATTTTCCGGAGGAGGACATCGACCCTGACACCGGTGCCGCCCTCCACACACGCATGGCGGCGCTGGCCGCCCGCCTGACCCAACTCCGCGCCACCGCCGACCAGGGCCGTCTCCTCCGCGAGGGCGTGCGCACGGTCCTCGCCGGCGCGCCGAATGCGGGAAAAAGCAGCTTGCTGAACCGCCTGCTGGGCTTTGAGCGCGCCATCGTCAGCGAACTTCCGGGCACCACCCGCGACACCATCGAGGAAGTGATCAATCTGCAAGGATTCCCCCTCCGCCTCATCGATACCGCCGGCCTCCGATCCTCCTCCGCCGATCTCATCGAAAAAGCCGGCATGGCCCGCACCCATTCCCAAATGGAGTCCGCCGACCTGATTTTGGAAATCGTGGACGCCAGCCACCCGCCCGCCGACCGCTTGGAAATGCCCGAAGGCACGCGCGGCCGGCACGTTCTGGTCCTGCACAAAAGCGACCTCCCGCCCGACCCCGCCTGGGCGGCGCATCCGGAGGGCGTTCCCGTCTCCAGCCGGACCGGCGAAGGTCTGGACGCGCTGACCGAACGCATCCTCAGCGTCATCACGGACGGAGGAAACGCTTTTGAACAATCCGAAGTCGCGGTGAACGCCCGTCACCACGCCTGTCTCGAGTCGGCGCTGACCGCCCTGACCGCCGCCATGAGCGAATTTTCCAAAAATACCCCCGTGGAATTTGTCGCCTTGGACCTGCGGCTGGCCTTGGAAAATTTGGGCGATATCGTGGGCCGCGTGGACACCGAGGATATTCTCGGTGCCATTTTTTCGCAATTCTGCATTGGCAAGTAGGGCCGTTCACCGTTGACGCTCATGAAGTAACAATCTTTTTCCACCCAGCCCCCCTGAAATTTCATGCAAAGTTCCAGAGGAATGCTTGATTCATGCCAATCCGGCGACACACTCTTCTCTTTCTGAAACCCTCTGATGCCCCAATCCATTTTAATCATCGATCCCGAGACTGACTTTCTCGAATGGGCCGACCGCCACCTGTCGAATCCCCAGGTGAAAGTCCACACCGCCGGCACCGCCGAGGACGGGCTCAAAAAATATCTCGCGGAAAAGCCGGACCTGGTCATCACCGAGTTCCACCTGAAACCCGTCAACGGCATCGAGATCCTCAAGCGCATCCGCCAGGCCGACCCCAATGCCATGGTGGTCCTGAGCACCGGCTTCCCGCCGACCAACGCGGTGATCGAGGCCATGAAGTTGGGCGCCTTCGACTTTCTCCGCAAGGAAACCCTGCCCTTCGACCTCCGGCCCTTGGTGGAAAGCGCCCTGAAATCCCGCGAGGCCCAGCGCGTCTCGGAAAGCGTCCCGGAAGCCAGCTTTGACCTTGGCGACAGCGTCATGATCGGCCGCTCCCAAGCCATGCAGAGCGTTTTCAAAATCATCGGCCGCGTTTCCCGATCGGAAGCCGCCGTCATGATCACCGGCGAATCCGGTTGCGGCAAGGAAGTGGTCGCCCGCGCCGTCCAGCGCTACAGCCTGCGCTCCAACAAGCCCTTCGTCGCCATCAACTGCGCGGCCATTCCCGAAAGTTTGTTGGAAAGCGAACTGTTCGGTCACGAAAAAGGCGCCTTCACCGGCGCCACCGCCATGCGCGTCGGCCGGTTTGAACAATGCGACGGCGGCACCCTTTTCCTCGACGAAATCGGGGAAATGCCCATGCACGTCCAGACCAAAATCCTGCGCGTCCTCCAGGAAGGGGAATTTTCCCGCGTCGGCGGCAATGAAACCCTGAAAACCGACGTCCGCATCATCGCCGCCACCAACCGGAACCTCGAAAAAGAAGTCGAAGTCGGCCGTTTCCGTGAGGACCTTTTCTACCGCCTCAACGTCGTCCGCGTCCACCTCCCGCCCCTGCGCGAGCGGCCCGAGGACATCCCGCTCCTGGCCCGATTCTTCGTCGATCGCTTGGCGAAAAAGCGCAACAACCCGCGCCTGCGCCTTTCCGAGGACGCCTATGCGCTCATGGAAAGCTACAACTGGCCCGGAAACGTTCGCGAACTCGAAAATACCATCCAGCGCGCCACCGTCCTGGCCAACACCGACGTCCTGACCTCCCGCGATATTCCGCTGGGCCTCGGCATCGCCCCGCGCCCGGAAACCACCGCCAACCCGTCCGCGCTAACCAACGAATCCGCCATCGCGCATCTGCTGGACGCCGCCATCACCCTCAACGAGTCCGCCCTCCCCTGGATCGAACGCCTCCTCGCCGAGGAAGCCCTGCGCCGCGAAAACCAGGACCACTCCAGCGCCGCCCGCCGCCTCGGCCTGAAACCCGCCGCCTTCAAAAAACTGCTGGGCCCGGAAGTTTGACTTTTCCGGGTCCGTAGGACCCAAATCTTTATAGCCCGCCGCTCCCACAATGGGTCCAAGCTCCGGAGGAGCGGCATATAACTTGGAGATGGCCAGGTTCGGCCGGTAACAGTGAAGATGCCGCTCCTCCGGAGCTTTTGTCCTGTTGTTCGACGTGGGCTATACATATTCCGCCCCTCTGGGGCTGCTCCCCGCCCCTCAAGCGAACCACAATCCCAGCGTCGGCAACAATTAAAGCGTCTGCCACAATCCCTGACGCGGCTACATTCCAGAGGCGGCCACAGCCCAGACGCGGCCAAGGCCTAGTCGCGGCCAAACCCCAGACACGGCCTCGGCCCAGACGCAACCACTCTCAATCAACGCCCCCGGGTCCGTAGGACCCAAATCTTTATAGCCTCCCGGTCCGAAAAACCTTCGAGCTCCGTAGGAGCGGCATCGTCCCCGCTTCATGGCCCGGTTTCCAACATCTGAGCCGGCATGATCCGTGACCCGCCTGTCGCATATTGTAAATCATCCGGGCACATTCTCCGGCATCCTTTCGTATTCCACCGGCTCGAACACATACCGTTCCTCATAAGGCACCTTGAATTTCTCCAACAACTTGCCGTATTCCTCGGCAAAAGTCCGCACGCGATGGTGCTGCTGTTGGTTTTCGATATAACGGATCACCGCCCCTAACTGCGAGTGGCCGTAGGAAAACGCCCCGAAGCCTTCCTGCCAGGAAAACCGGCCGGCCACCCAGCGCTGCTCATTGATGAATTTGGAGGCGGCGGCTTTAATGTCACGGACAAGATCTGACAATCGTATGGAGGGTTTCAAGCCTATCAACAAATGAATGTGATCCGGCATGTTGTTGATGGCGATCAACTTTTGGCCCTGGTGGGTGACGATGCCGGTGATGTATTTTTGCAATTCGTCGTTGTTCTTCGGTGGGATCAGGCTTTGCCGGCCTTCCACAGCCCATACGACCTGAAGGTAAATTTGCGTGTAGGTGTTGGCCATGGTTGTGGAAATAATGCAGGAAAGCGGTCGCCGAAGATGCCGCTCCCACGGAGCTTTATAGCCTATCGCGATTTTTGGCTATAAAGATTCCGCCCCTCCGGGGCTGGCAACTGGAATTCGCTTGCTAGCCAAGGTTGACCATCGGGGATCCACCTTTGCGTTACGCCGCGCACCACCCCTACCGCGCCGCCACCAGATCATACCCCCGCCAATCCCCAATGGTCACCTCCGCGAAATCCCCCACCGGCAGCGCCTGATCCACGAAAACCGTGCCGTCGATTTCCGGGGCGTCCATTTCCGTGCGGGCGACGCCGGGCTTCTCCACGAGCACGCGCATGGTGCGTTGGACCTGGCTGGCGTTGAATTCCTCCGCGATGAGCTGCAGCTCGCGCATGGCGCGGTTCCAACGGCTTTCGATGGTTTTGTGGTGCACCCGGCCCTCCAATTTATAGGCCTTGGTCCCTTCCTCGCTGCTGTAACGGAACACGCCGGCGCGCTCGAATTTCGTCTCTTTGATAAATTGCAGCAGTTCTTCAAAATCTTCCTTGGTCTCACCCGGGAAACCGACAATAAAAGTCGTGCGGATGGCCAGGCCGGGGATGCCGGCGCGCATTTTGGCGATCAATTGACGGATGTAATCGCCGGTGGTGACGCGCTGCATGATAGTCAGCATACGGTCGGAAATGTGTTGCAGCGGAATATCCACATAGCGGGCCACTTTCGGACATTCCGCGATGGTTTGGATCAATTCATCGCTCCAATGCGCCGGGTGGGTATAAAGCAGCCGGATCCAGAAATCGCCGGGAATCGCATTCAGCGCGCGCAGCAGACTGGCCAGGGATTCCCCGAGGCTGCTGTCCACCGGACTGGCGGGATTCGGCCGTGCCTCGGTCCATTTGTCCATGCCGAAATACGTTAGATCCTGCGAGATCAGGTTGATTTCCTTCACGCCGCTGGCCACCAGCTGCTCCACTTCCCTAACGACGCTTTCCTGCGTGCGGCTGCGGTGCCGGCCCCGGATTTTGGGAATGATGCAGAAGGAACAGGTGTGATTGCAGCCCTCTGCTATCTTCACATAGGCGCTGTGCTTCGGTGTCAGGCGGAATCGCGGGGTGTCGTAGTCGGGAATATAACGCGGCTGTTTGGTCACCAGATTTTCCGGATCCTCCTCCGCCACCCGCACGCGCCCCAGCAGGCCTTCAATAATCGGCGCCACCTGGGTGATCTGATCCAGCCCGATGAAAGCGTCCACTTCCGGCATGAGTCCGGGCAGCTCCTTGGAAAATCGCTGGGACAAACACCCGGCGACAATGATTTTTTGGCGCTTCCGCTGCACGTCCCCTTCCCTGGCCTCGACCGCGTCCTGCACCGTGCCGATGCTTTCCCGCTTCGCCATGTCGATAAAGGAGCAGGTATTCACGATCAACACGTCCGCCTCCTTTTCATCGGCCGTCATCGTCATGCCCGCGGCATGCAGATGTCCGATCATGATTTCACTGTCGATGAGATTTTTGGCGCAGCCCAGGGAGACGAGTCCGACTTTGATCATAACTTGAGGGGGAAAATTTGGAAAGCCTGCACCATCACCCCATTCCACTCCGCCGAAACCGGAAATTTCTACTGGATAAAATCCGCATTTTCCCAGCGGGTCGCCCTGATTGTGTCCATAGTGCTCCCTGCCCCTGCTCCGTCACGCCCAAGCCGCACACCTTTCCCCGCATCCCACCAGCCGCCCCCGCCATGCTGACAATATTCCTCATTTTCCTCTGCGAAGTCTCTCCGAAAGCCCGCCGGGCGCTCTGGCGCTGGTGGTATGACCGCTGGGCCCGCAAGGTCGGGGCCGGCGAATGGACGTTCATGAATTACGGCCTCGACTGGCCACCTGGAGAACGCCCGCCCGCGCTTCAAATCGAGGACGAGGCGGACCGCTATTGCGCCCAGCTTTATCTCCGCGTCGCCGCCCCCGGCGCCATGACCGGCAAGGAAGTGCTGGAAGTCGGATCCGGCCGCGGAGGCGGAGCCGCCTTTCTGACCCGCTATCTGGAACCCGCCCGCTTCACCGGCGTCGATTTTTCAGCCGAAGCGGTGGCCTTTTGCGCCTCCCGCCACCATCTCGGTTCCTTGCTATTCAAGCAAGGCGATGCCGAAGCCCTGCCTTTTCCTGACAACTCCTTCGACGTGGTGCTCAACGTGGAAAGCAGTCATTGTTATGGCAGCATTTCCAAGTTTTTCGCGGAGGTCACGCGCGTGCTGCGGCCCGGCGGCATGTTTCTCTATGCCGACCTTCGCGAACCGCCGGAAATGAAAACCCTGGATAGTCAGCTGGCCGCTTTGCCGGGCATGAAAGTCATGGAAACCGAGGACCTCACCCCCTTTGTGGCCGCCTCCCTGACCGCCGACCACGGCCGCAAGGAAAAAATGATAGCGGACCTGATCCCCGTAAACCAGCGTGCCATGTTCCTGGAATTCGCGGGGATGAAGGACAGTAAAATCCACCGCAGCCTGACCTCCCGGCAATTGCTTTATCATCGCTGGGTGCTCCAAAAAGCCGACCCATCCTGACACGAGCCTGCTGTGGCTACGTCCCTATTCAGTTCAGTATCCCCAGCCTGACCGGGCAAGGCCGCAGCCGCAGCCTCCGCCCTCCGCTAAGCTCAGTCTAACGCCGAGCGCGGACCTGCCGCGGCGGTGGGATCAGCACCAGGGAGGAACCGGTGCGGTGCACAAAGTCCAGACTTTCGCCCAGCGCCTGCTCACGGCACCCGAACCGTTGGATTTCCAAATGGGTCCGCTGGCATTTCAGTTTCCAGTCAGAGCCTTCAAGGGTCAGAACATACGATTTCATTTTGTTTGCTATAAGTTGGATTGGAGTTTTAAAAAGTATTGTAAGGAAAAGATTCCGTCATATTGAAAATCCGTCAGGCCCGCACCGCCGTCACATGACCGACCAGCCAATTGGCCGTGACCAGCGCCACTTCCTCCCAGCCATCCTCCCCGCAGATGAAATGCCCCCGGCCGGAGAAGGAAATGTATTCGCTATGGGAGCGCTCGTCCGTGTAGGCATGGGCATTTCTCCTGACCAATGAAGCCGGGATGATGCCGTCCTCCTCCGCGCCGATGAACAGCAGCGGCACATGCGGCTGCGCCACATCCACCTCGCCATCCGGCCCCATCACGTCACGCAGCACCTGACGGCTTTCGTGCACCGCGTAGTCCTGGTAGGCCTGATCCCCGGCCGGCACCGACATGCGGTTGGCGAAGTTTTCACGGAAAAGTTCGGGCGTCATTTCATACGGCGCGGAGCCCGCCAGCGGATTCGTGATGGAGGCCGTGTTTTTCAAAAAGCCCCAGTCGATCGACATCATCCGATTCGGCGCGACCGGGCAAATGCACACCCCCGCCCGCACCAAACCCTTCGCGACAAGCCGCTGCACCAAAAGACCGCCCAGCGAATGCCCGATGATGACCGGCTGGTCCAGCGCCCGCAGATAGGAATCCAGATAATTTTCCAAGTCCGAAAGCTTCAGCTCACCCAATTCCTCCGGGATGCGCTCCCTCAAATCGGACGGTTCCCCGGAATGGTATGGCCAAGCGGGAGCGTGGCAGGTATAACCCAATTTCTGGAAATATTCGACCCACTTTTCCCAGCTCCGGGAAGTGAGAAACATGCCATGGATAAAAACTAAAGGGAACTTCATTCGGGCCATCCCCTTCGCTGAATCCATGCCAGCCCTCCGTCCCCTCCCTCAGCGGGAACCGCGCCCGCGTCCTCACCAAATTTTCAGCCGCCACGTAGCAATTTGCACCCTGGCCACGCGCAATTTGCCTGGTGTCGGAGAGCATGACCCACCCCGGCATCGCCCGGACACCGGCAAATTCCGCCCACCTGTAAAAAAACCGGATTGCCACATCGCCCGACTTGAAACCGCGCGGCGTCCCACTCCACCAACCCAGGCGGCCCTTTTCGAAAAAACTTAATAAACGTTTTTCTTCAAAAGAGTCCCCCCCCTGCCCCACGTTTAAGAACCGTGCCCGTGTTCCCCCAAACCCCCCGACCCCTCCCCGCCCATGGTCCCGCCGCCCCCGCCGGACCATCCGCCATGGCCTGCCGTCCCGATGGACGAACCCACGATCCACGGCCCTCCGCGCACGCCATCATGAAATCCGCACGCTCCCCGCTGACATCGTTTGGTTTTGTCCTAACTTTCGCCATCGCCAGCCATTTTGGGGCCCCCGGCACCGCCTCCGCCGCCCCGTCCGGCGCCGTGGATTTCAACAAGGACATCCGCCCCATCCTATCCGAAAACTGCTTCTACTGCCACGGCCAGGACCCCGCCCACCGGAAGGCGGATCTCCGGCTGGACCAACGCGAGCCCGCCCTCGCCGCCAAGGCCATCGTCCCCGGCGACACCTCCGCCAGTGGTTTGCTGACGCGGCTTTTTTCGGACGATCCTGACGAACAAATGCCGCCGCCGGATTCGCACCGGACCATCAGTGCAGCCCAAAAGGAGACTTTGAAAAAATGGATAGCGGAAGGCGCGCCCTATGCCCCGCATTGGGCCTTCACCGCTCCCGTCCGACCGCTGCTTCCCACGGTCAAAAACCTCGCCTGGCCGCGGAATCAAATCGATCATTTCATCCTCGAAGGCTTGGAATCACGAGGCCTCCAGCCCGCGCCGGAGGCTGACAAAACCACCCTGCTCCGCCGCGTCACCTACGACCTCACCGGCCTCCCGCCCTCGCCCGCGGAGGTGGACGCCTTCCTGGCCGACACCTCGCCGGTGGCTTACGAAAAGGTCGTGGACCGCCTCCTGGCTTCCCCGCAATATGGCGAGCGCATGGCCATCCCGTGGCTGGATGCGGCCCGTTACGCGGACAGCAACGGCTTCCAACAGGACGGCGATACCTTCCAATGGATCTGGCGCGACTGGGTGGTCACGGCTTTGAATAACGACATGCCGTTCGATCAATTCAGCATCGAGCAACTCGCCGGCGACCTTCTTCCGGACGCCACCGTTTCCCAAAAAATCGCCACCGCCTTCAACCGGAATCACCTTCTCAACGGCGAGGGCGGCGCCATCGCGGAGGAGCAACGGAATGTGATATTGTTCGACCGCGTGGATGTGACCAGCACCACCTTCCTGGGCCTGACCATGGCCTGCGCGCAGTGCCACGATCACAAATATGATCCTATCACGCAGAAGGATTATTACAGCCTCATGGCGGCGTTCAATAACATCCCGGAAAGCGGCGTGCCCACGTTCTATTCCACGCGCATCCGCGTGGGACCGCCCGTGGTGGAGTTGTCCACGGAATCCTATGCACAGGGACTGGCCGGTTTGCAAAAGGAGGAGGACGCCGCCAAAGCCGCCGCACCGGACTGGGAAGCCCGGCGCAATGCCCTGCAAAAAGAATGGGAAAACGCGCTCCTAGCCGCTGACAAACCGGAGGAGGGAAACTGGAAACGCCTCATCCTCGACGTCCGCGAGGCCCCGCCGCAAAAACCCAACAACTACGCCGCCGGCCGCGTGCGCGAGGAATTCGATAACAAACGCCTCCCCGGCGTGGCCGGAAACGACGATATCAAAAAGGTGATAGCGGCCGGCACCCGAATGAAAACCTATCGTGCCGAGGAACTGCCCCGAGTAATGGTGATGGAGGAATCCCAGCCCCGCGAGACCCATCTGCTCAGCCGCGGCAACTACGAGCAGCCGCTCGAAAAAGTCACCTTCGCGACCCCCGCCTTCCTGCCCCCGCCGCCCGCCGACGCGCCGCCTAACCGACTCGGATTCGCCCGTTGGCTTTTCGCTCCCGATCATCCGCTGACCGCCCGCGTGCAGGTGAACCGGGTCTGGCAACTCTACTTCGGCACGGGCCTGGTGAAGACCTCCGAGGACCTCGGCCTGCAAGGCGAAGCCCCGATTCATGGCGCTTTGCTGGACTGGCTGGCGGTGGAATTCCGGGATCGGGGCTGGCGCCAAAAAGCCATGCACCGGCTCCTCGTCACCAGCGCCACCTACCGCCAGAGCAGCCGCTCCACACCGGAAATCCGTCAGGTGGATCCGGAAAACCGGCTCCTCTCCCGCGGCCCCAGATTCCGCCTGCCCTCCATGTTCCTGCGCGACACCGCGCTCGCCGCCAGCGGCCTGCTGCAAACAAAAATCGGCGGCAAACCCGTCTATCCCTATCAACCCGAAGGCATCTGGGACGCGCTCGCCATAACCAAGGAACGCGACTTCACCTATCCGTTATCCACCGGGCCGGATCTATACCGCCGCAGCCTCTACACCTTCCATCGCCGCACCGTGGGACCCGCCAATCTTTTTGACGCCTCGGTCCGCCAGGCCTGCAAGGTGCGGCCGGACCTGACCAACACCCCACTGCACGCCCTGACGACTTTGAATGACCCGACCTGGGTGGAAGCCGCGCGCGTTCTCGCCGCCCATCTACTGCACAACCCGGGCAGCACGCGCGACCGCCTGACAAATGCTTTCCGGCGCATCGTCATCCGCACACCCAAGCCCGAGGATTTGGACCGGCTCGAAAAAATGCTCGCCCGCCAGGCCGACCATTTCGCCAAAAACCCGGAAGCCGCCGCCGCGCTCCTGAAAACCGGAGCCGCGCCTCCTGACAATACTTTGCCCGCTCCGGAACACGCCGCCTGGACCGCCGTCTGCCTGGGCATTTTCAACCTGGACGAATCCCTCACAAGGGAGTGATCCTGACACTTTTCAACATTTGCCATTCATGGACCCATTTTCCGAAAACATCCGCCGCGTCACCCGCCGCCAACTCTTCGGCCAGGCCGCGACCGGTCTTGGCGCCGCCGCGCTCAGCTCCCTCCTCGGGGGCACCGCCCACGCCGCCGGCCAACCCGCCGGCACCACGGGATTCCCCAATTTCCTGCCAAAGGCCAAGCGTGTTATTTACCTTTGGCAGGGCGGCGGACCCTCACACATTGATTTGCTGGACCCCAAGCCGACCCTGCAACGCATGGCCATGCAGGACATCCCGGAAAGCGTCCGGGGCACCACGCGGCTTTCCACCATGAGTTCCAGCAACAAAAAATGGCCCATCGTCCCGGCCATCCAGCCCTACCAAAAGTGGGGACAAAGCGGGCTGGAAATCAGCACCCTGCTGCCCCACATCGGCAGCATCGCGGATGAAATAACGGTCGTGCGTTCGATGAATACGGAAGCGGTGAACCACGCTCCCGGCGTCACTTTTTTCCTGACAGGATCCCAGGTCCCCGGCCGCCCCAGCATGGGCGCATGGACCACCTACGGCCTCGGC
This sequence comes from Verrucomicrobiales bacterium, assembly GCA_028293305.1. Lineage (GTDB taxonomy): Bacteria > Verrucomicrobiota > Verrucomicrobiia > Verrucomicrobiales > V1-33 > CAIZWU01. Next base: position 10,757 of record JAQGPD010000146.1, read on the forward strand.
TGCGAGACGAGTGATCTCCCCGCTTTTGTGGTGATGACCTCCTCCGACAAACAGAAAAGCTGCGGTCAGCTGTTCTTCGATTATTATTGGGGGAGCGGCTTTCTCCCCAGCAAATATCAGGGAGTGCGCTTCCGGAACACCGGCGATCCCGTGCCCTATCTGAACAATCCCGCCGGCATCGACCGACCCTCGCGCCGCATGCTGCTGGACGATATCCAGGCCATGAACGCCGCCCACCTGGCGGACTACGGCGATCCGGAAACCGACACCCGCATTTCCCAATATGAGATGGCCTACCGCATGCAGGCCAGCGTCCCCGACCTGACGGATTTGTCGAAGGAGCCCGCGCACATCCTGGAAATGTATGGCCCGGATGTCAGGGAAAAAGGATCCTTTGCCAACAACTGCCTGATGGCCAGAAAATTGATAGAGCGCGGCACCCGTTTTGTCCAGCTCATGCACAGCGGCTGGGACCAACATGGCAATCTCCACACACAACTCGCGGTGCAATGCCGCGACACCGACCAACCCTCCGCCGCTTTGGTGAAGGACCTGCAACAGCGCGGTTTGTTGGACGACACGCTGGTGGTCTGGGGCGGCGAGTTCGGCCGCACGCCTTTTGGTCAGGGTGATCCTGTCAAACCCACCGGCCGCGACCACTTCGGCCGCGCCTTCAGTCTCTGGATGGCCGGCGGCGGCGTGAAGCGCGGGCACTCGCACGGCGCCACGGATGAATTCGGCTGGAACATAACAGAAAACAAGGTCCACGTGCACGATCACCAGGCCACCATCATGCACCTCCTCGGGATCGACCACACGCGCCTGACCCACCGTTATCAAGGCCGGCAATTCCGCCTCACGGATGTCCATGGCGAAGTCGTCCAAGGCGTCATCGCCTGACAATTCCAGCGCCGCGTTTCCGTCTCACGATCAACGGCTTCCAACGCGAAACGGGCCAATACAGCGCATTATCCGACCCCACTCCCGATCCACCGCGGTCCGGCATTGGAAATGCTGAAATGGCAATCCCATGAAACCTCGCTTTCTCCATCCTGTCGGTGCCGCACTGCTCATTTTGGCCGGGTTCCTGCCGCATTCCGCCAAAGCCGCCATTGCCTTCGTGGATGTCGCCGACGGGGAAATCGTGACCGACCCCGCCGGAGTTCCTTTCGGCACGGGCGCCGTGGGCAACCAGTTGAATCTTCCAGGCGCCTACTACTCGGGCTCGCCCCTGCATTACATTGCCCCCTTCCAACTTCCAAACCTCGGTCCCGGCGTGTTCTCGGATGTTTCCTTCACGGTGACTTCCAATAGCATCTTTGTGACCCCCACTTTCAATGTGGATATCTACGGCATCACCGGGGTGCGCGCCACGCCTGACATTGTGCCCGCCGACGCCATCGCGGGCGGCACCGCCGGCAGCCTGATTCAGGATAATTTCTGGACCGCCGACGCGGTTCCCACCCCGGGTTCCTACACCACCTCGCCCGCCTCGGGGGTGGTTTTTGCCGCATGGCTGAATGCCCAATATGCCGACGGCCTGGGCGCGAACCAATACGCTTTCCTCCGCCTCAGCCCGGATGTGATCAACCCGCCCCGCTCCGGATTTTTCCTCGCCAGCGCTAACAACGCCGCCCCGGATGCCCGCCCCTTC
>JAQGPD010000385.1 GCA_028293305.1 Verrucomicrobiales bacterium
GCGCGAGGCGTCGCTGGTGATCATGGACGAGCCCACCAGCAGCCTGACGGCGACGGAGACCGCGCGGCTTTTTGAAGTGGTGGCGGACTTGAAAAAGCGGGGGCTGGCGGTGGTGTTTATTTCGCACCGACTGGCGGAAGTGATCGCCGTGGCGGACCGGGTGACGGTGTTGAAGGATGGGAAAAACAGCGGCAGCCTGACAAGATCCGAAATCACCGCCGGCCGCATGGTGCAGCTCATGGTGGGGCGGGATTTGGACCCATCGCGGAGGCGGCCGGCGGGCGTGAAAATGGGAGCGGTGCGGTTGCAGGTGGAGGCGTTGCGCACGGCGTTGTGGGCGGACCGGACGGTGGATTTTTCTGTCAGGGCGGGGGAGATTGTGGGCATGGCCGGACTGGTCGGCGCGGGGCGGACGGAAATTGCCAGGGTGATCGCGGGAGTGGACCGCGCGCGGGGCGGGACGGTGCGTGCGGATGGCGTGGCGCTGGCTTCCGGGAGCGTGGCCCGGGCCGTGGCGGCGGGGGTGGTGCTGGCGCCGGAGGACCGGAAGGAGCAGGGGATTTTCCTGGAAATGTCCATCCGGGATAACATCTCCCTGCCGGGGCTCGGCGGGCGAAATCTGCAACGGTCCGGTTTTGTCAGGAACAGCGCCGTCGGTGCGCTGGCGGAGCGGATGCGGGGGCTGCTGGGGATCCGGACCTCCGGGGTGGGGAAGGCGGCGGGATTGTTGTCAGGAGGGAATCAGCAGAAAGTCGTGCTGGCGAAATGGCTGGCGCTGGAACCGAAGGTTTTTGTGTTGGACGAACCGACGCGGGGCGTGGATGTGGGAGCCAAAGCCGAGATTTACCGGGTGATCGAGGAACTCGCGGCGGGCGGTGCGGCGGTGCTGATGATTTCCAGCGACCTTGAGGAAGTGCTTCGATTGTCCGACCGGGTTCTGGTGATGCATGAAGGCCGGCTGGCGGGGGAACTGAGCCATGCGGAGATGAGCGAGGAGGCGGTGATGCGCCTGGCGACGGGCTCCGGCGGTGCGGCGCCGGCGGGAGCCAATGAAGCCGGGCAGGCCGCCGGAAACTTTTTATCTGTCTGAAAAATCATGTTATACACCCGACTGAAATCCTGGTGCGAGCCGCACGCGAAAACGCTTTTGATCCTCGCCCTGCTGGTGGTGCTGACGGTCGTGTGCGGATGGCTGGAACCGCGGTTTTTGTCGCGCGACAGCTTGGGCGCGGTGTTGAAATATGCGGGCTTGTTCGGCGTGATCGCGCTGGGCGTGAGTTTTGTTATTCTGACCGGCGGGATTGATCTTTCGATAGGATCCTGGGTGGGTTTGAGCGCAGTGCTCTATCCGGTTTTGCTTAAAAGTGGAATGAGTGTGGGAGGGGCGGCGGCGGTGATCGCGGGGCTGTCCGTGTTGGCGGGTTTGCTGCATGGCGTCCTGGTGACGCGGCTGAATCTGCAGGCTTTTCTGGTGACGCTCTGCGGATTGTTTATATATCGGGGATTGGCGCGCGTGGCCGGCGGCGGGCGGGAGCAGATCCTTCCGGCGGACCAGGAATGGCTGCGGGATGCCTTGGTTTTGGGAAGGCCGTTGGGTGGCTTGCCGGTGCCGGCGGTGTTCTTGTTGATGCTGGTGCTGGCGGTGGTGGCGGCGGTTTTTTTGAATCTCACCGTGACCGGCCGTCGGCTTTTGGCCACGGGCCGGAATGAGCAGGCGGCGCGCTTTTGCGGGATCGGCACCACGCGGCTGCGGGTGCTGTCGTTTGTGGTGTGCTCGCTTTTGGCGGGTTTGGCGGGGGTTCTGTTTTTGTTGGATGGCCGGTCGGCGCTGGGGTCGTCCTTTGGAAATTCGTATGAGCTTTGGGCGATTGCCGGCGCGGTGTTGGGCGGGTGCAGTCTGCGCGGAGGCCAGTGCTCCGTGGCGGGTGTGGTGCTGGGCAGCGTCATGGTGGCGGAAGTGCGGCAGGCCGTGTTTTTTGTGGCGGGGGACGAGTGGAAGGAATTTGTGATTGGCGTTTTCATTCTCGCCGGCGTGATGGCGGATGAGGGCTTCGCCCGATGGATGGCGGCCCGGCGGGTCCGCGCGGGAAGTGGTTAGGCGGGACGGCGGTGGACGCATGATGAAAATCCGGCGTCGGGCGACTTTTTTGAGGGAGAGAGAACGGCCGGGGAGTTTCGTATGGAAAGGATGCCCTTCCCGCCATAGAGGGAGGTGGTGTTTTCCGTTACTAAAAATTTCCCATGCCGGCAGTGAACCGAAAATCCATTTTGATCCTGAGTTTGGTCCCCCTGCTGGCGGGTCCCGCCAAGGTGCGGGCGGCCATGGAGTTCAACCGCGACATCCGGCCCATCCTGACATCCCACTGCACGTCCTGTCATGGCGGGGTGAAATCCGCGGGCGGCGTGTCTTTTGTGTATCGGGAGCAGGCCTTGGGAAAAGGGAAATCCGGCGCGGTGATCATCGTGCCGGGCCAGCCCGGGGAATCGGAAATCATGGCGCGCATTGTTTCCACGGACCCTGAGGAAGTGATGCCGAAACCCGAGCACGGCCCGCCTTTGAAACCGGCGGAGGTCGAGCGGGTGCGGCAGTGGATTTCGGAAGGCGCGGCGTGGAGCGAGCATTGGTCGCTGGTCCCGCCGGTCGCGGCGGCCGTGCCGGAGGTGAAGGATAAAAACTGGGGCCGGGTGGATTGGGATGCTTTTGTCAAAGCCCGTCTGGAAGCCGAAGGCATCGAGGCCTCGCCGGAAGCGGGCCCCGCGGAGTGGCTGCGGCGGGTTTCGCTGGACTTGATAGGACTGCCGCCGTCCCTGGAGGAGTTTGCCGACTATCAAAAAGCTTTGGCGGCGGATCCCCGTGCGGCGAAGGCGGCGGTGGTGGACCGGTTATTGGCATCGCCGGCTTATGGCGAGCGGTGGGCGACGGTGTGGCTGGACTTGGCGCGGTATGCGGACACTTATGGTTATGAAAAAGATCCGCACCGCGACATCTGGCCGTGGCGGGACTGGGTCATCCGGGCGCTGAATGAGGACATGCCTTTTGATCAATTCACCATCAAACAACTGGCCGGTGACCAGCTGCCAGGGGCGACTTCGGATGACTTGCTGGCAACGGCATTTCATCGCAACACGCAGAACAATACGGAAGGCGGAACGAATGACGAGGAGTTCCGGACCGTGGCCATTGTGGACCGCGTGAACACCACCTGGACCACCTGGCAGGCGACCACTTTTGGTTGTGTCCAATGCCACGCGCATCCCTATGATCCGTATCCGCATGCGGACTATTATAAGTTCATGTCGTTCTTCGACAGTTCCGAGGACGTGGATTTGGATAACGAATTTCCCAGGTTTCCAGTGGCTTCGAACAGCGCGGACCGGGATGGCCTGGCCGCGCAGTGGAAGGAAAGCCGGGAGTTGCGGCGCGCTTTGAATGATGAGGGCGTGGCCATGGCGGCGAAGGATGTGTCCTGGCAAATATTGAAACCGGTATCCGCCAAAGCCAGTGGAGGCACCCTGACCATCGGCGACGAAGGCCGTGTGACGGCTGGAGGGACGCTGCCGGTGGGGGTGGTGCACACGCTGGAGACTCAGGCGGTGGCTGGAATGACGGCGCTGCGGCTGAAGATTTTTCCTGACAAGGATGACCCGCTTTCCTGGCCGGAGCGGGCCAGCGTGTTGTCCCACCTGACCCTTTCCTCGGTGGCGGCGGATGGCGCGAAAACCGAGGTCAAACTCAAGGAAGTGGTGGCGGATTATTTGGCGGGTCCATTCGATCCCCAGGAATCGCTGGATGGAGGGCCGGGCGGTTTTGGCAGTTATCCGGCGCAGGCCGGCGGGCGATGGTGCGTGGTGATTTTGGAAAAACCGTTGGCCGCCGCGGAGGGGGGAAAATTGGAAATCACGATGAAGCAGGGGGCGGTTTCCAATGCCGGTCAGCAGGCCAGCACGCTGCGGAATTTTACGTGGGAATCGAGCACTGCTCCACAGTGGGCCGCCTGGGCGGCGGATCCGGCGCGGGCGGAAAAATGGGCGGCGCTTTCTGAAATCAAGGCCGCGATTTCCAAGGTCCCCGCGACGTCCGTGCCGGTGATGCTGGAGCGCTCCACGCCGGCGGAACGGGACACGAGGGTGTGGGTGCGGGGGAATCGCCTGACAAAATCCGATGCGGTGCAGCCGGCGGTTCCGGAACGGCTGGGTCCTCCGGAAATCCAAGGCCGGATGTCGCGGCTGGACATGGCGCGCTGGCTGGTGGGCGGGAAAAATCCCCTCGCGGCGCGGGTGCTGGCAAATCGGTTATGGGCCGGAATGTTCGGGCGCGGGATTGTGGAGACTTTGGAGGACTTCGGGTCCAGCGGGGCCTTGCCGACACACCCGGAATTGTTGGATTTCATAGCGGTTAGGTTGTCCGGTGCGGACGCTTGGTCGATGAAGAAATTCCTGCGGGAAATCGCGCTGAGCGCCACCTACGCGCAGACCTGCCGGACCACGGCGGAGGCGGTGTCGCGGGATCCCGGGAATGCGTTATTGGGACGCGGTCCGAGGCAGCGTCTGACGGCCGAGATGGTGCGCGACCATGGATTGCGGATTGCGGGATTGTTGTCAGGAAAAGTGGGCGGACCACCGGTCTATCCGCCGCAGCCGGATGGGGTGTGGAGCAGTGTTTACAGCGGGGAATCCTGGAAAACCTCGGAGGGGGAGGATCGGTATCGGCGCGGCGTTTACACTTATGTGAAGCGAACCGGCGGGTATCCTGGATTTTTATCATTCGATGCCCCGGCGCGGGATTTGTGCAGTGCGCGGCGGCTGCCGACGAATACGCCCCTGCAGGCTTTGGTGACTTTGAATGATCCCGCCTATCTGGAAATGGCGGCGGCCCTGGCGGCGCGCGTGGAGAAGGAGGGAGGGACGGCTTTGGAGCAAATCACGCGGGCTTGCCGGCTCATCACGCTGGAGGAGCCGCCGGCGGAATTGGCCGGCGCTTTGTCGCGGCTTCATGCGGCCAGTCTGGAGGATGGCCGGGCCCGGGCGGAGGCGGGGGGGAAATCCGATGTCACTCCGGAACGCGCCGCGATGATCCTGGTGGCCAACACGCTTTTAAACACTGACCTCGCTTTGAACCGATGATTGAGCATCCCTTACTGAATCCCACACGGCGGCATTTTCTGCGCGACTGCTCCCTCGGTTTGGCGGGCATGTGGATGGCCGGGCAAGGACAGGCGCAGGCGTCGTCCGGAGCGGTGGGCGGCGTTTTGAAAAAAGACGCGGCGCATCCATGGCGGCCGGAGACGGGTCATTTTCCCGCCAAGGCCAAACGTGTTATTTACCTGCACATGGCGGGGAGCCCGAGCCAGCTGGATTTGTTCGATTACAAGCCGGAGCTCAAAAAACTGGATGGCAAGGACTGCCCGCAATCCATCCTGGCAGGAAAACAATTCGCCTTCATCCAGGGCGTTCCCAAGATGCTGGGCACGCAGTTTCCTTTCAAACAGCATGGGCAGAGCGGGCAGTGGATTTCCGACCGGTTGCCGCATTTGTCAGGGTGCGCTGACGAATTGTGCGTGGTGCGGTCGATGTATACGGACCAATTCAATCACGGCCCCGCGCAGCTTTTGATGCATACGGGATCGCAGGCGCCGGGCAATGCGAGCTTCGGCGCGTGGGCCACTTATGGGCTGGGATCCGAGAACGACAATCTGCCAGGATTCATTGTCCTGACAAGTGGCGGGAAGAATCCGGATGCGGGAAAAAGTGTGTGGGGATCCGGTTATTTGCCGAGTGTCTATCAAGGCGTGCAATGCCGGTCCGCCGGCGAACCGGTGTTGTTTTTGCAGGATCCTCCGGGCGTGGATCGGGCGGCGCGGCGGCGCAGTCTGGATGCCCTGGCGGAGATCAATGCGGCGACCGCCAGCAAAGTGGGGGACCCGGAAACGGTGACGCGGATGGCGCAGTATGAGATGGCGTTCCGGATGCAGCTGCATGC
>JAQGPD010000192.1 GCA_028293305.1 Verrucomicrobiales bacterium
CCACCACCACCCCCACACCATCAAAAAAACAACCGGCGCCCCCCAGCCCCCGCATCACTTCGCCACCCGGCGGAAAAACCCACTCCGCGGCCCGAAGAAAAACGCCAACAAAAACGCCGCGCCCAACAACACCGTGATCACCGCGCCAGGCCGGAATTCCCCCCAATGCGCGATCCACATGCCCCCCGCCGCGCCCGCCGCCCCCAGCAGCCCGCCGCCCCAATACATGGCCCGCGTGGAGTTGGTTAGAAGAAAAACCGTCGCCCCCGGCGCGACCACCAGGCCCAGCGCCAGAATACAACCCACCGCCTGCAGTGACGAGATCATCACCAGCACCAGCAGGGTCATGATCAGATAATTCAAAGCCCGCACCGGCACCCCCTGCGCTGCCGCCACCGACGGCTCGAAAAGCGTCAGCAAAATCGGCCGCTGCAGCGCCGTCGTCAGCGTCAGAGTCACGGCCCCGATTCCAAAAGTCACCCACAAATCCGTCGTCGAAATATTCAGAATATCCCCAAAAAGATAGTCCTCCAGCTTCACCTGCACCGGCACATATTTCAGCATGATCAGCCCCGCCGCGAAGGCGATGGTGAAGATTACCGCCAGCGAGGTCCCCTGATCCAAGCGCGACGACCGCGCCACCGCCAGAGATCCCAGCACCACCAAAAGCGCCGCGATCAACGCCCCCAGAAACGCGCTCCAGGCCGTCAGCGCCCCCGCCACCAGAATGCCGCCGGCAATGCCCGGCAACAACGCATGGGAAAGCGAGCCCGCCACCAATGCGCTGCGCCGCAACACCACATAGGCACTGAAACAACCGTTGGTGAAACCAATGATCAGCGCTCCCAGCAGAGCCCTTTGGAAAAATGGATAGGATAATATATCAGCCATAAGCCAGCGCCAGATTCGGCTCCGTGAAAACTTCATCAACCGTCCCGAAGGCCAACGCCTTCCGGTTCAAAATAAGCACCTGATCAAACAAATCCCTAACCGTCCCCAGGTCATGATGGCTGGCAATCACCAGCCGCCCCTGCGCCGCCTGCCGCCGCAGCAAAGCCGCCAGATTTTCCCGCGCCGGACGGTCCAGCCCATTGAACGGCTCGTCCAGCATCAGCACATGCGCCTCCTGCGCCAGCGCTCTGGCAATAAATGCCCGCTGCTGCTGACCGCCTGACAATTCACTGATCTGCCGCTTTTCCAAATCCTCCAGATGCAACGATTCCAAAGCCGCGGTCACCTGCGCCTCATCCTCGTCCCGCCAGCGCCGCCACCATCCCAGCTGACTGTATCGCCCCATCTCCACCAGCCCCCGCACCGTCACCGGAAAACTCCAGTCCACTTCCTCATGCTGCGGCAAATACGCGAACTCCCGATGCCATTGCGACACCTTCACCCCCCGCCATAAAATCGATCCCGACGTCCGCGGCACCAGGCCCGCGATTGCCTTCAAAAGCGTGCTTTTCCCCGCCCCGTTGGGTCCGATCAAGGCCACCGTGTTTCCGCAGGAGGCGGAAAACCCAACTTCCTCCAGCGCCCTGATTTTTTGATAGGACACCCCCAGTCCGGAGATCTGCAATTCGTGATGATTCGCGCAGTGATGACAATGCGCATCATGTCCTGACAATTTTCCGCTCATGGCCGGGCCCTCCAGGAAAAACGTGCGATTTCATCCACCGGACCACCCTCCGCCCACACATTCTGCGATTGCTCCGCCAATCCATCCGGAGCCGCCCGCACCTCCACCATGCTCCGGTCCACCCCCGCCGGCCACTCTGCCGTCACCGCCAACTCCAACTCCCTCCCGGAATCCGACAACACCGTTTCCGCCTGACGCTCAAGCCCTTCCCCGCGCAGGACCAAAGGCTTTCCCTCCACGCTCACCGACACCTTCGCCGGGGCATGGACAAATTTCAGCAGCACCAAAACCGGCACATCCGCCGCCTTTTTCCCCTGCCCAGTCACCGCTCCGCCCGTCGGCGCGGCCATCAGCCCGCCGCGCTCCAGCCGCACCAAAGGCACGACCAGCAGCAGCAGCGCCGCCGCCACCAACAGCAAGTTCATAAGAGGAAAACCACGCATAAAAAATTCAGTCAGGGTGCGGACGGCGCGAGCGCCTTCACGATGGTTTTGATATTGTTCTCAAACGCCCCCGTGAATGTCGAAAGCGCGCCGGTGCCATTCCCGTCCGCCACCAGTTCACCGCCAAAAACCACGCCTGTCTCCTCCGAAATTTTCGCCAGATGTTTCGGATTCACCCCGCGCTCGGGAAACACAGCGCGCACCTTGCTTTTCCGGATCGTGTCCACGGCCGCCGCCACATCCTTGGACGTCGCGGGCACTTCCGGATTCAAGCCCTGCACCGGGATCAGCCGGAAGCCGAACTCCTTGGCGAAATACCCCAGCGACAAGTGCGCCGTCGCCAGCTTGCGGTCGGCGGCGGGGATCTTCGCCACCTCCTGCCGCGCCCACTTTTTCAGATCCGCCAATTTCTTGTTATAATCGGAGGCATTCGCATCATAGACCGACGCATTCGCCGGATCCGCCTTGGAAAAAGCCGATGCCACCGTCCGCGCCGCCCGCTGCATATTCTCCACACTGTTCCACCAATGCGGATCCACGCCCCCATGCACATGCCCGGCCGCGCCCGCCTCCGCAGCCTCCATCAGGGCCGCCGCCTCACTCATTTCAAGCGACGGGATGGAGGCGCCCACTTCCAGAATCAGCTGGCCGCCCGTCAGGTTGTCCCGCAGTTTCCCAAGGTAATTCTCCAGGTTTTTTCCGGAGGCCAGAACCAGGGATGCCGATCCCATTTCCTGCAGATCGTGCGTCGACGGCGAAAAATGATGCACATCCGTGCCCGCCTTCACCACCTCCAAAACCGTCACCTGATCCCCCCCCACCCGACGCGCCAGATCCGACAGCAGCGGGTGCAACGCCGCCACTTTCAAAGCCGCCTCCGCAGCCGGCGCCCACAGGCAACCAGCCACCGCGACCACACATCTGAAAAAATTCCGCGCGCTCATACTCCCGCAAATATCTTGCACCAAGCCCGTGAGTCAATGGCGCAGAAAACCCGCGCCGTTTTTCTTTGCTCCCCGCCCGGAAGCCGCTATCCATGTTCCAGCCCACGAGCCCCTCCCTTTTTCTCCGTGTCCTCCCACCCGCCCTCCACTCCCGTCCCCGTCATGGGCCGGCTGCATGGAGGATCGGAAAAACGCCTCCGCTTTTTCCCCTTCCGCCGCACGCTCCGCCACTACTCCTGGGCCTCCCTTTCCGCCGATACCAAAGCCGCTATCAACGTCTCCCTGCTCGCCATCCCGCAAGGCATGGCCTGCGCGAAAATCGCCGGCCTTCCCGTTGAAGCCACGGGCATCCTCTGCGCCGCCATCGGCTCCCTGCTCGGCCCGCTTTTCGCCCATTCCCGCCACACGAATCTCGGCCCCACCAACGCCTCGGCCCTCATGGTTTTCAGCTCCCTCGCGGCCTTCGCGGCCCCGGAGCGGCCCATGCTGCTGGCCATCCTCGCGGTCATGGCCGCCGGCATGCTCATCCTCGGAGCCGCCCTCCGCATGGCGGATCTCATCCAATACATCAGCCGCAGCGTCATCGTCGGCTACATCACCGGAGCCGCTCTCCTCATCATGGCCAGCCAGCTGCCGGACGCCCTGGGGCTGCCTCCCGCGCTGCGCGATACCCAGGCGCGCACCTTCGTCATGCTCCTCGCCGGCGCCCTCCGTCACCTCGGCCAGACCTCCTTGCCGGACCTCGCCATCAGCGCCGTCAGCCTCACCGTTTTTTTCCTGCTCACCCGGCATCCGAAGCTGAAAAAGCTGCCTTGTTTCGCCCTCACCCTCATCCTCATGGGCGGGCTCGCCGCCCTCCTGCAATGGCGCGGAAACCACGTCGCCGGACTGCAATCCTTCTCCCTTCAGGACCTCGCCCCCGCCTTGCCCGACCTCACGGATCCCCGCACCTACGACCGCATTTCCATGCTCCTCGGCCCCGCCTTCGCGGTCGCCTTCCTCGCCTCGCTGGAAAATTCCGTCATGACCAAAAGCCTCGCCAGCCGCAGCGGCGATCGCCCGGACCTGAACCAGGACATGTTCGGCTGCGGCATGGCGAATCTCGGCAGCGCCTTCTGCGGCGGCCTCCCCGTCAGCGGCAGCCTCACCCGCAGCATGTTGAACTACACCAGCGGCGCCCGCACCCAGATCAGCAGCCTCATCTGCGGCGTGCTCTGCCTCGCCGGCGCGCTGCTTTTGGGAAAAGTCATCCATCTCATCCCCCGCGCCGCCCTCGCCGCGCTCATCATGGGCCTTACCATCTCCCTCATCAACATCGCCCACCTCCGCATCTGCCTGCGCGCCACCAAAGCCGACGCCCTCACCGTCATCGTCACCTTCCTGGCCACCCTGCTCATGCCGCTCCATATTGCCATCTTTGTCGGCGTGGCCACCAGCATCGTCCTCTACCTCCGCCAGGCCTCACGCCCCAGCCTCGTGGAATACGACTTCACCGCCGAGGGCCACCTCATGGAGCGCCCCGCCGATCTCGTCCGCACCAACCCCGCCATCTCCATCGTCCACGTCGAAGGCGAACTCTTCTTCGGCGCCGCCGAACTTTTCCGCAATCAAATCCAGCAAACCGCCGCCGACCCCAACCTGCGCATCATCATTCTCCGCATGAAAAATGCGCGCCACCTCGACGCCACCAGCGTCATGGCCCTCCAGGAACTCACCGAATTCCTCCGCAGCGACGGACGCGACGTCATCATCAGCGGCCTCAGCAAAGACGTCTACCGCGTCCTCCGGAACGCCGGCATGGTCCCCATCGTCGGCCGCGAAAACCTCTTCATCGGCTCCGCCCAAAACCCCAACCTCTCCACCCGCAACGCCCTCAAACGCGCCCAGGCCATCCTCGGCACCGCCATCGCCGACGTCCGCATCTTCTACGATCCCTCCAAACCCAGCGGCGGCTAACCAATTTCCCCCATCGCTCGAATCAAGCCGCTGCGTTTCCCTTCATCAACCCGGCCCGTCCATTTTTCCGCAACCCTAACACCTCGATTGCATTGCCGCCGCGTCGCCAAAACCAGAGCCGACCCGCCCCTATCAATGTCGAAGCCACCCGCCAATAAACGACCTGATCTCATTGTGCGAGCCTGCCCCGGGCTTGTTCCACGGCGGCTCTGGCCTCCAGGAGCGGAGCCACCGCGAGGCTGGAATCGATCGGATTTTTCACAAACCATTCGGGGCGCGCGGTTTTGAGGGCGACGAAAGTCTGATCCGCAAAGTTCAAGGCCTTCATGGCTCCCTCCGCTTCCGCCTTGGCGTAGATGGCCAGCTGAAAACTACTGATAAGCGTGTTGTTATTCCGGAAATCATCCACGGATTGTTTACCGGCGGTCTCGGCATTGACTTGCGCGATTTTCTCCAAGGTATCCACAACCTCCTCATGGCGCTGCAGCACCGCCGCATAGTTTCCATCACGGAAATCAAAGAATTGCAGCTGCGCCCTGGCCCGGTTGTTCAAAGGATACTGCGCCAAACTATCCTCCGCCAGGGCAGCGGCGCTTCTCCACACGAGGCCCCGTTCCACGCTGAGAAAAACAAATACAGCCACGATGCCACCTGCCGGAAGCCAACGCAGCTTGGTCGCTGCAAGCCTCCCGGCCAATGCGGTGAAAAAGCATCCTCCCAATAAACCAAACCATGGCAGGGCATTGTAAGCGCGGTATTCCACCATGATTTCCGTATTCACATAAAGCACCCGCATGGCAAAGGGCGTGATCACCAGAAGCAGCAGCAGCGCGATGGCCCGCTGCGATCCCTTGCCCCGGCGATACGCCACCCAAGCGCACGTGACGATGAGTCCGATAAAGACAAGCAGCTTCACCAAAGCCACCGGATCCGCCAAGGTCGACCATGGTTGGAAGTGATCACTGCTCAGCTTGACGGGGATCACCAGACGCTGGGCATATTCCCAGAAGACCCGGCCCTGCGTGACCACATGTTTGGCGTAATGATCATCCGACCATGCCAGACCCCCCAGAAAACGCTGAATATAAAAATTGAAAATCCAAGCCGCGCCCATCGCAATTGCCACCAATGGAACCAAGATCAAAGGCCGGAGCAACACTTTGCGGGAAGGAATCAGTCCTTTAAGATGTTGGATGGGGTAGTCCGCATTGGTAAAAGCGAACAAGGCCACTGCCACCAGATTCAAAGCCACCAACACCGTGCCTGGAAAGTAGGAAAACAAACAAAGCCCCGCAGCCAGGGCCCAGACCGCGGCCCGTCGGCGTGAGGGCGCGGCGAAAAAGGCGACGGCTTCACAGGCGCTCCAAAACGCGAACAAGGCGACCAATTGCACCATATGACATTTCGCATAATAAACCGCCTCGGTGCCCAACGGATGGCAGGCAAAAATAAGCGCTCCGATGAACGCCGCCTGGCGTCTTTGCGGTGCGGATTGGAACAATTGCAGGTGGCCAAACAACCTTTCCCCAAGCCGGAAAACCGCCCCGGATAACACAAGGTGGATGAGGAGGTTCCAAAAATGCGCTGCCGCCGGATTCATCGGAAACAGAGTATTCGTCAGCACCGTCATCGAGGTGGGAATAAGCTGAAAAATCTCAATCTGACGGGCATCCGGACTGTCGCTGCCGATCCTCACATTTCCCAGCATGAGGAAATAGGAATTCACGGACTGTCCGATGCGGTTTAAAATGAATCCGTAGTCGTCCATGTAGAAGTCCGCCCGGAGAGCCCCGCCCATGGCAAGAAGCGCGACGAGGAGGATCCACACCAAGGGAAATCCAAGGACATAACCGATTTTCGGGGGACCACCCGGCCCGCTGTTTGAAGCTCGCATGTAAAGAAATTACCTCAAAATCCTTAAATTTCCAAACATTTTTATAATTTCCATCACTGCAATGATTTTTATTCAAACAATCCCGCATAACCCGTGCGCTTATGCTAGCGGATCGCGCTGTCCCAGGTCAAGCCGAACCGGGTCAGGAATTTTTTCACCCGGTCGGTGTCGTTGGGCTTTTCCTTGGCAGCGCGGGTGATGCTGAAAAGCCGGCGCCCCGCCTCGGCCATGGTGCGGGATTGGCGGCAAACCCGGAGGACATGCGCCAACTGCACAAGGTCGAAGGAGTCGAATTTTTCAGCATGATCCTTTCCAAGAACTTGTGTCAGGATCGCGCTGTCGTCCACCGTGCCGGGATTCTGCGGACGCGAGAGTTTGTTCCAATGAGTCTGCAACAAGGCGGTTTCCGACAACACCAGCGACTCCGTGATCCTGCCCTTTTCCGCCAGAGTCGCCATGCGGGTCATCACCGCATTCAAGTCGCGGAAGTTCCCCTGCCAGGACGCGTCCGGACTGTGGGCGAATTTTAAAAACGCCTGACGGGCCTCCTGATTCAGGGTGATTTTCCGACCCAGCTTTTGGGAGGCGCGGTCGAGTTCGTAGTCCAGGTTGGGGCCGATGTCCTCCCGCCGTTCCGCGAGGCCGGGCAAAGCGAACGTCCAAAGATTGATGCGGGCCTGCAGATCCTCACGGAATTTTTGTTGGTTCACCAGGTCGTGCAGATCGCGGTTGGTTCCCGCGATGAGTTGGAAATCGCTCTGCACCGTCTTGTCGGAACCGAAAGGCGAGAAGCATTTTTCCTCCACTGCCCGCAGGAGCATGGCTTGTTCATCCAGGCCCAGCTCCCCGATTTCATCAAGGAATAACAAACCACCATCCGCCTCGCGCAGCACACCGGAACGGTCCGTCATGGCTCCGGTGAAGGCGCCCTTCACATGCCCGAAAAGCGTGCTCATGGCCGTGTCCCCGCGCAGGGTGGCGCAGTTGATCTCCACGAATTTCCCCTTCAGCCCGCAACGCTGACGCCGCAACTCACAGATCCGGCGCGCCAACTGGCTCTTGCCGGCCCCCGTCGGACCTGTTAGCAAAATGGGCTCGCGGGAGCGCAGCGCCACCTGCTCGATCATTCCTATCAAACCATTGAAGGCCGCATTTTTGGTCTGGATCCCGCTCTTCAACACATCGCGCGCCTCCGACTGCTCCTTGGCAAAACGCGTGGCCAAACGGTCATATCGCGAGAGGTGGAGATCGATGATATCAATCTGTCCCCGCGCCCGCTCCTCGGGCACGGCGCGGTTCTTCGGTCCCGTCTGCAGCAGCTTGCCGGGCAACAATCCAATTTCCGTTAGCAGGAACAGACAAATTTGGGCGACGTGCGTG
>JAQGPD010000211.1 GCA_028293305.1 Verrucomicrobiales bacterium
GCGGCACCTATGTAGTAGCAGGCATATTCGCCATTATCCAAAAGGATCGACTCACGATCGAGGATTTGAAGCGGAACATCCTTGCTTTGCATTCTTCGGCAAAAACCGCAAAACGCGGCTGGTGGCCACGTGGAATTTCAGGGATATTTTTATTCCCATTTTACCTGGGAACTCATTTTGAGCCGGATGTGATTGATTGGGTTCAACGCCGTCAGCCTTACCGCTGGGCGATTTGGCATGAACCCGTTCTTTACGACATCAGTCGAAATGCCGTCTGGATGCGCTCCGACTACGGGATATTTGGCTGCGCTTTTTTTGCTTTGATTTTTGGACTTCGCAAACGCGCGCTTCTGTCAATAGCCAAAAAGCTTGACCAAGCCCACCCTGATTTCATCAACGATCAGCACGTTTCGTTTTATGGTTCGGATTAATTAATCCAATCGCTAACTGTCCTTCGCGCCCTTCTGTTCAAATTCTCCATCACCCCATGTCCAATCCCACCCTCGATCTCACCGGAAAAACCGCCTTCCTCACCGGAGCCAGCCGCGGCCTTGGCAAAGGCTTTGCCCTGACGTTGGCCCGCGCCGGCTGTGACCTCGCCATCACCGCGCGTTCCGTGGAGGACCTCGCGGAAACCGTTGCGGCTATCGAAGCCCTCGGCTTGGGCAACAAGGTCCTGCCGCTCGCCCTCGACGTCCGCGATTACGATAGCATCCGCGCCGCCACCGCGCAGGCCGCCGCGCATTTTGGAAAAATCGACATCCTCGTCAACAACGCTGGCTGCAACCGCCGCAAGCCCGCCCTCGATGTCACCTGGGACGATTGGAACACCGTCCTCGACACCAACCTGCGCGGCACGTTTTTCGTGGCCCAGGCCATCGCTCCTCACATGATTTCCGCCGGCCGTGGCCGAATCATCAACATCGGCTCCGTCACCTGCGTCGCGGGCTACGCCGGACTTGCACCCTACGGCGCCAGCCGCGGCGGCGTGAAACAACTCACCATGTCCCTCGCCTCCGACTGGGGCCCGCACGGCATCACCGTCAATTGCCTCGCCCCCGGTTGGTTCAAAACCGCCCAAAACGCCGTCCTCTACGATAACGAGGAATGGGTCGAATACCTCTGCGAGCGCATCCCCCTCGGCCGCCCCGGCCAGCCAGGCGACCTCGATGGCACCCTCCTCTTCCTCGCCTCCGACGCCTCCGCCTACGTCACCGGCCAAACCATCCTCGTTGACGGCGGCATCTCCGTCGGCCAGGTCACCGCGCTCCCCCCAAAATAACCGGGGAGCACACGCGCCCCGCGTGTAGTGGAGTGCGCCCCGCGCTCCACTTAAACCACCCCGGCGAAGCCGCACTTCAAAATCCCCCGCATCGACTAGCCAATCCCCCCTTCCAATCCTCCCACCCCTTTCCGCTCCACCCCGCCCCTTCCGTTCCCACCCCGCCCCTTCCGTTCCCACCCACCCCTCCCGCGCCATGAACCAACTCATCCACGATCTTTTCGACCTCACCGGCCAGGTTGCCGTCATCATCGGCGGCACCGGCGAACTCTGCGGAGCCATGGCCGAGGGCCTTGCCGGAGCGGGGGCCACCGTCGTCCTCGCAGGCCGAAGCGAGGAAAAAGCGTTGGTCCGGCTTGATAAAATAACCGCTGCGGGAGGGCAGGGATGTTTCATCGCCGTCGAAGCCTCCAGCCGCGCCAGCCTGACCGCGCTCAAGGATGCGGCTCTGGAAAAATACGGTCGTGTGGACATCCTGGTGAACGGCGCGGGCGCGAATTCCGCCACGCCATTTCTGGATATCCGCGATGACGAATTCGAGCGGCTTTTCAACATCAACACCACCGCCGTGTTCCTCGCCTGCCAGATTTTCGGCGAATACTTTGTGAATGAAAAAGTCCCCGCCAGCATCATCAATCTGGGCAGCATGAGCGGGCTCATCCCCCTCAGCCGCGTCTTCACCTACAGCATGACGAAGGCCGCCGTCCACAACCTCAGCCGCAACCTCGCCCGCGAGTGGGCCCCGCTGGGCATCCGCGTGAACACCCTCGTCCCCGGCTTTTTCCCCGCCGAGCAAAACCGCAAAGTCCTCAATCCCGAGCGCGTCGAAAACATCCTCCGCCACACCGCCGCCAAACGTTTCGGCGAACCCCGGGAACTCCTCGGCGCCACCCTCCTCCTCGCCTCCAACAAAGCGGGAAGTTTTCTCAACGGCATCGAAATGGTCGTGGACGGCGGCTATTCCGCCATGACCATCTAACAAAACTTAACACACTCCCTCATTCGGGTCCCGGGAGTCCTTTAGGTCCTTTTTGTCCCTTTGGTCCTTTGAATCACCCCCCTTTGGTTCACCTCACCTGCCCCCGTCTTCTCCGAAGCCCCGGCAAGACTCCCAGCCCCAGTCCACCAACCAAAGCCACCGAGGGCTCCGGCACCGCCGTGTGTTCCCCCGCCAGCCTGCCGGGAGCGTGTCTATCACATGGACGGGGGAGGAGGGTTTCCTTTTGGATATTGTAGTCCGCCAGGGTCTGGTCATCCTGCAGGAGGCTCCCGGGCTCCCGGATTTATATAAAAACTGATTCCCGAGTATAAGCTGCCGGTGCCATTCCTCAATTTCTGCACCATTTCGAAATCAGAATCGAGGTCTCCCGAGAAGAAATCATTCCGTATCCCCGAAAAATCAGGGCTCCCCGAAAACCAAAACACATTGAAACTTGCGCACTTTGCTCATTATGGTAATTGTAGTGAATAGAAAAAAGCCCATTTTTTGTTTCTTATGTCGCTCCCCACCCCTCTCTCCGTCCGCGTTCCACTGTTGTTGGTTTCGCCGCTCCTATGTCTGCAATTCAGCTGCCGTTCCACGCCGACGGCCTCGACCATGGGCACGGCCGTCGCCTTTCACAATGCTTCCCCGGGGCTGGAGTTCACGGGCCGGCGTGCGGATGGACGTGAAATCGCGCTGAGTAATCGGACCAAATGGTCCATCCAGCCCGCCGGAGCCAGCGCCACCCTCCACTGGCAGCCGGGCGAGCCCCTCCGGATTTCCTCGAGCGGCAGTGCGGTCTGGCCTGCCGCCATCACCAGCCTTCCGGAAGGCAACACCGCCCTTGCCCGCCCCGCCGGCACGTTCTGAGCGGCGTCGGAAACGCGAGCGCGCGCTTCCGTTTTATAACATTCTGCCGGGGGCCGATCATACGCGGTCGCCTTATCCGGGGTCTCCTTACACGGGGTCCCCTCATCCGCCGGGCCCCTATTTGACCGGAGCGGGAGGCGGCGGCGTCGCAGGCGGTTTTTCCAATTTGGGCACGGCGCGGGTCACGCTGCCGCCGGAGTTTTTGATCACCATGGCCAGGGCGGCGGGAGGCTTGGACTTCACGGTGTGGACGTAAAGGCGCACGTTGTTTTTGGTCAGGAGCGCCTCCAGATTCCGGATGGCCCGTGGTTCGATGGTGTCGTCAAAATCGCAAAACCAGTAAATGGCGTCGATGTCCATATTCTCGGCCATGGCCTGCATGGCGGCGTAGGTGTCCCGCTGCCAACCGATCATATGGAAGTGCAGATCCTGCCGCGGGATTTCCTTCAACCACCAATCCGGCTCGAAAAGATTCCGGTGTTCCGGCGGGACCGTGTAATACCATTCCCCCTGCGGACCCCAGCGCTCGTTGGCGGTTTTCAGATAACAGCTATTCACCTCCACAAACTTTGCCAGGGCGAAGCGTGATTTGATTTCAGCACGCACCGCCGGCAGGTATTGCGTCATGCTGAAACTGTTATCCATGATCACGCCCAGCTGGTTGGCCTGCACATCCATTTCGTAGATAAAAGCCTGCAGCACTTCCGGCACCACGGGTTGCGGCGGGTTGTCCCTGTATTTTTTCTGCCAGGCCGACGCCGCCGGTTTTTCGGCCGCCGCCAGCTTTTTCCGGTTGGCCTCCAATTCCTTCAGCGCCTTGTCGATCCATCGGGTCGTCATGCCGTCGTTCATTTTTCCCTCCCGGAATTCCTTCCACGCTTTCACGTCCTTTTGCTCCGTCGACTCACGGCTGTCGATGAATGGCAGCAGCATTTCCGGGGCGTTTCCTGTCATTTCCTTCAAGCGCCTGGCCCGGCCCGCGAATTCCTCCTTCATGCGCACCATGAATTCCTCCGCCACCTCCGCGCGGTCCACCGGCTCCCATTTTCCGTAGCGCTCCTCCGCCTGCAAACCCGCAGCCCATCCTCCGGCCAATGCGCCGGATAACAGGCCCATAAAACGACGGCGGCGGAGTTTCAGCGGTTCCATGGAGCAACGCCATAACCGAATCTGCGGCTTTTGCAAACAGAACCCGCCAACCCGGGCGCCCTTCCGCATTCCGTGAAAATGTGCGCCGGCGCGCCCGCCGGGATCAGTCGGTCAACGCCCGGACTTTCACCGCGAGTTCTGAAAAAATCCCCGCGATTTCCGATTCCCCCAGCGCCACCGGCCGCCCTTCGTCCCCGCCGCTGCGGGTGGGAATATCGATAGGCAGTTGCGCCAACAAAGGCACCTTCAAGCGGGCGGCTTCTTTTTCCCCGCCACCTT
>JAQGPD010000221.1 GCA_028293305.1 Verrucomicrobiales bacterium
CGGCGATCCTCCCGCCGAAGCCACGGATTTGCTCGGCGCGCTGCTGCGGGTTCTGGAACAGCAGCCCCGTCTTGCCGCCGTGGTCCTGGCTTCCGATGGAGACTGGAACACTGGTCCCGCCCCCTCCCAGGCCGCCACCCGCCTGCGCATGAAAGGCGTCCCGGTTTTCGCGGTGCCGCTGGGCGCCGACACCCGGCTGCCGGACGTGGAGATCGTCAGCTTTGATGTGCCGACCTTCGCGGTCGCGGGCAAGCCATTGCGCATCCCGTTTTCCATCGATTCCGCCTTGCCCCGCGATGAAATGGTGGGCGTGACCATGACCACTTCCGCCGGCGAGCAAATCCGTCAGGAATTCACCCTCCCCGCCATGGGCCGCCTCCAGGACGCCATTGTGTGGCGGCCGGGCGCTCCCGGAAAAGTGGAGCTGACCCTGGAAATTCCCAAAACCGGCGCGGAGCGGAACACCGACAATAACAAAATCACCGCCAATCTCGACATCCGTCAGGAACAGCTGCGGGTTTTGGTCGTGGAGAGCTATCCGCGCTGGGAATACCGTTATCTGAGAAACGCCCTCGAGCGCGATCCCGGCGTGGAGGTGAATACGCTCCTTTTCCAGCCGGACCTCGGCAAACCGGGCGCGGGGCGCGGGTATCTGTCCGCCTTCCCGGAGGACGATGCCCTCACAAAATACGATGTGGTCATACTTGGCGATGTCGGAGTGGAAAAAGGCCAGCTCACCGCCGCCCAATGCACCTCCATCGTCAAGCTCGTGCGCGACCAGGCCAGCGGCCTGGTCTTCATGCCCGGTCTGCGCGGCTACACGACCTCCCTCCTCGGCACCGGTCTGAGCGAGTTGCTGCCGGTGGTCTGGGATGAAGCGCAGCCCCGCGGTTGGGGCACGGCATCGCCCGGGCGGCTGACCCTGACGGAAGCGGGCACGGACAGCCTGCTCACCAAGCTGGAGGATACCGGTGAAGCCAGCGCCCGGGTCTGGGCGGGACTGCCTGGTTTTCAATGGTATGCTCCCGCCCTGCGAGCCAAGGCCGGCACGGAAATCCTGGCCACCCACGCGACCGAAACCAATCAATTCGGCCGCATCCCGCTCATCGTGACCCGCACCTTCGGCGCCGGGAAGATTCTTTATATGGGTTCCGACGGCGCCTGGCGCTGGCGGCGCGGCGTGGAGGATAAATACCACTATCGATTCTGGGGCCAGGTCGCCCGCTGGATGGCCTATCAAAGAAACATGGCGCAAGGCGAAAAAATGCGCCTGTTTTTCGCTCCCGACCGCCCGCGCACCGGCGGCACCCTGACATTGAATGCCAACGTCATCAGTCTCACCGGCGAACCCCTCCGCGACGGCGTGGTCATCGCGGAAATCGTCTCCGCCTCCGGCCGTCCGTCCAGCGTCCGCCTGCTCCCCGCCGGAGCGGAAGCCTGGGGGCTTTTCACTGGAGTGTTCACCCCCACCGAGCCCGGCGATTACCAAGTCCGGCTCACCTGCGCGGAAGCCGGCACCGCCTTGGAAACCGTCGTCTCCGTCCAAGGAACCCGGAAGGAAAAGCGCGGCCAACCCGCCCGTCCGGAAGTCCTGCGCGAGATCGCCCAACTCACCCGCGGGCAGCTATTGGAATCCGCCACCCCCGCCGCCGTCCTCGCCGCCGTCTCCTCCCTGCCGCCGCAGGAAGTGATCGAGCGCCGCCTGCAAATCTGGGCCCACCCCGCCTGGGCCGGCACCCTCATCGTCCTCCTCACCATCTTCTGGATCGGCCGCAAAGCCGCCGGCGTCTTCTAACCAAAAAGGAGCAAAGAAAGGAGCCCGGGCCTCCCGGCCCGGGTATCTCCACTCAAATCCCCTTTCCCCCCACCGCAGCCCCCCCCCAACCGCAGCCCCCAAAGCCGCCCCGCTGCCGCCCCCTCACCCACAAAACCCCCCGTCCATCCCCCAACAAATTTTCCCCCCACCCCGTTTTTGTGAATGACTTTGTTACGCAATGCGCCAAGGTAGGACGCCTTCCCGTTCCGGGATCCGCCTTTTGTGGTGAACTTTTCCGCCTTCCCATGGTCGAAGGCGGAGGGGATTTCCAGAGGATCGCGCATCCCTCCATCCCAAACTCAAAACCTAGCGTGCCATGAATGGTTCCATTCCACTTCCGCCGGTTCTCTCAGCCAAGTTATCGGATTTCCGCCGCCGCGTCTGGTGGGTCAAATTGACTGAAGGCGTCCTCGCCGCCATTTTCGGCCTCGCGGTTTCCTATCTGTTTGTCCTCGCCCTGGACCGCGTCATGGAAACCCCCGCCTGGCTGCGCGGCATTTTCCTCGTTTTGGGAGCCGCCGTCCCCGGCATCGGCCTGCCGCTGAAATGGCACCGCTGGGTCTGGCGCCAACGCCGCCTGGAGGACGCCGCGCGACTCCTCCGCTGGAAATTCCCCCGCCTCGGCGACCAACTGCTCGGCATCGTGGAACTGGCCAAGCAGGAAAGCACCGTCTCCGGCCGCAGCGAGCGCCTCGTCCAGGCCGCCATGAGCCAGGCCGACGAAGCCGTCAAGGATCAGGACTTTTCCCACGCCGTCCCCCATGCCAAACACCGTCAGTGGGCCTGGGCCGCCGCCGGTTCCGTCGCCCTCGTCGTCACCGGTTTCGCCGCCATCAGCGATGCCGCCCGCAACGCCCTCGTCCGTTGGTTGATGCCCTGGAAACAAACCGAGCGCTTCACCTTCGCCCGCGTCGAGCCGCTGCCGAATCCATTGGTCGTGCCGGAAGCCGAACCGTTCCAACTGCCCGTCACCCTGACATCCCAAAGCCAATGGCAGCCCGACCACGCGCTGGCCACCCTGGCCGGCCAACCCGCCGTCAGCGCCCCGCTCCAGGAAAAAGCCTACCAACTTTCCTTCCCTCCCCAAAAGGCCGACTCCCAGATGGAATTGAAAGTCGGCGACGTCCGCCAAACCATTTCCGTGGAACCCCGGCCCCGTCCGGAACTCACGAATCTGAAGGTTCACCTCAAGCTGCCGGACTACCTTCAATATAAAACGCAGCCCGAAATCGAAGTCCGCGGCGGGTCCGTTAATTTGCTCACCGGCTCCAGCGCCTCCTTCGAGGCCGCCGCCAGCCGCGAGTTGGTGCAGGCGGAAATCGACGGAAAAGCCGCCCGTCTTGAAAAAGGACACCTCATCAGCGATTCCCGCACCATCGACGGGCCGCACGATGTCACGATCACTTGGAAAGACTCCCTCGGTTTGACGGCCCGCGTTCCGCTGGTGCTGAAGGTCCTCCCCGCCGCGGACGAGGCCCCCCGCATCGTCGCCCGCCGCGAGAGCCTGGAGCAGGTGGTATTGGATAGTGAAGTCGTGGTTTTCGAAGTCGGCGCCTCGGATGACTTTGGCGTCCGCAAAGTGGGACTCGAATGGAAATCCCTGCCGACCGGCGACCCCAAAGCTCCGACGGTGAAAGGCAGCAAGGTCGCCTCCGCCGGCGCGCCGGAAAATAAACAGCTCGACGTCCGCGCCAGCTTCTGCGCCGCCCGCGAAGGCATCGACCCGCAAAGTCTCGAAATCCGCGCTTGGGCGGAGGACTATCTGGACGGCCGCGATCCCTCCCGCAGCGCTGCTTTTATTATACACGTTCTCAACAAAACCGACCACGCCCTGTGGGTGACCCAGCAGATGGGCAAGTGGCTGGAAGCCGCCCGCGAAACCTATGAACGCGAGCAACAACTCCACCAGACCAACAAGGAACTCCGCGCCCTGACCGCCGCCGACCTCGACCGCCCGGAAAATCGCCGGAAGGTCGCGCAGCAATCCAGCGCTGAAAACGCCAACGCCGAGCGCCTGGCTGCCCTGAACAATGCCGGACGCCAACTGGTCGAGCAGGCCACCAAAAACACGGAGTTCGACGCCCCTCGCCTCGAGTCCTGGGCCACGATGTTGAAATCCCTGCAGGACATCGCCTCCAACCGCATGCCCAATGTGGCGGACCTTCTGAAACAGTCCGCCGATGCCAAAGCCGATGCCCAGCTTGCCAAAGCGGGCGATCCATCATCCGCTCCTGGACAGCCCGCCGGTGAATCCAAACCCGGCGATCCCTCCGCCGCCAAGCCCGCCGAGGGCCAGCCCGGCGAAGCCAAACCTTCCGAAAATACCGCCCAAAACAATCCGTCCCAGGCCAAGCCCGGTGATGGAAAAGCAGGCGTGCCCCAGGACGCCAAGAGCGCTCCGACCATTGCCCAAGGTCCGGAAGCTCCGAAAGCCGAGAGCAAACCGGGCGATCCTCCCGCCGATCCCGCCAAACCCAAGGATCCCGCGCCATCCATCAAGTTGACGGAGAGCACCATGAACAAGCCGGACGCGCCGGACCCTAACGCGAAACCCGCGCCGCCCAAACCGCCGGGTGCTGGAAAGCTGAAGCTTCCCTCCAATTCCCTGGCCGCCGCGCCGGGCCAGAAAAGTCCGGATGAAGCCCCGCCGCCCGAATCCACCGCCCAGCAAAATCTCGACAACGGCGTGAACAGCCAGAAGGAATTGCTCGCGGAGTTTGCCAAGGTTTCGGATCAGCTGACGGAAATCCTGTCCAGCTTGGAGGCCAGCAC
>JAQGPD010000395.1 GCA_028293305.1 Verrucomicrobiales bacterium
TCATTCAGCTTTTCGACTGGGGTTGGGACAGCCACGGGGCGGGTCAGTCCGAGGCGCTGAACCACGGATTCAAAGGAAAGTGTGAGAGTGTGGACAAGGCCTGCGCGGCTTTGCTGACGGACCTGCGGCGGATGGGCTTGCTGGAGGATACGCTGGTGGTCTGGGGCGGGGAATTCGGACGCACGCCGATGCGGGAAAATCGTCAGGGTCAGGAGATGGCATTCATCGGGCGCGACCACAATCCGGGCGCCTTCACGCTGTGGATGGCGGGCGGCGGAGTGAAGGCGGGGATGAGTTATGGAGCGACTGATGAAATTGGTTATCAGGCGGCGGTGGACAAGGTGAGCGTGGCGGATTTCCACGCCACGACTTTGGCGCTGCTGGGATTTGACCACATGAAATTCAACTATCCGATCAATGGCGTGCCGATGCGGCTGAGCAATGTGACGAAGCCAGGCAGCAAGGTGGTGCGGGGCCTCATGGCCTGAGGGCAGGAGGCAAGTCCGGCGCTTGCCTGGCGGCGGGGGCGTGGCAGGATGGGAGGATGAAAGCAGGATTTTTGGACAAGCTGATCGCGCGGCTCGACCGGGTGGGTCCGGGGGAGGTGCAGGGCCTGCTTCAGAAACTTGTTAGGGAGAAGGGGTTTTTTGAGCAGGTGTTTGAAGTGTTGGAGGAGGGGGTGATTATTTGTGATCCGCAGGGGGTGGTGACGTTTGTGAACCGGGCGGCATGCGGATTTTTTGGGATGGATCATGAGACCTCGGCGGGACGGCCGTTGGAGGAGCTGGTGCGCGGGGTTTCCTGGGAAGTCCTGACGCGGCGGCGGGAGGTGATGTCGCGGGACATGGAGGTGTTTTATCCGGAAAAGCGTTATTTGAATTTTTACTTCCGGCCCATTGATGACGGCGAGCCGGGGGCGGCTCCGCTGGGGTATGTGATGTTGGTCAGGGACATCACGCAGACGCGTCGGGTGGCGGAGGAGCAGATTGAAAGCGAGCGGCTGAATGCCCTGACCGTGCTGGCGGCGGGCGTGGCGCATGAGATTGGAAATCCGCTGAATTCCTTGAATATCCATCTGCAATTGCTGGAGAAAAAACTGAAGCGGCTGGATGAGGCGGTTTATGAGGGGGTGCGGGCTCAGGTGGAAGTGGCGCGGGCGGAGATCAAGCGGTTGGACTTTATCATCGAGCAGTTTTTGGGGGCGATGAGGCCCGTGCCGCCGCAGTTTGAGCTGACGGATGTGAATCGCGTGGTGGAGGAGGCGGCGACGTTTCTGGCTCCGGAGTTGAAGGACCGGCGGATCACGACGCGTTTGTTATTGCGCGAGGGTTTGCCATTGGTCCGGCTGGATGCGGCGCAGATGAAACAGGCACTGTATAACCTGATCAAGAATGCCTCGCAGGCCATGGGCACGGGTGGGACATTGCGGGTGGGGACGGAGCTGACGGATTATGATGTGGTGATCCGGGTGGAGGACAGCGGGAAGGGGATGAGCCCGGAGACGGTGGCGCAGATGCATCAGGCGTGGTTCACTACGAGGAAGACGGGGACGGGATTGGGGATGCTGATTGTCAGAAGAATTGTCAGGGAACATGGCGGCGAGCTGTCCGTGCAGAGCGGGGAAGGGAAGGGGACCATGGTGAGCATCGCGCTGCCGAGGCAGACGCGGGCGGCGCGGTTTTTGGAATCGGGCGATGGGGAAGCCGGTCGGCGGAAACCGGAGGAGGTCATCGATGTGTGAGGTGGGAGAAATGCGGGGGGACGGACCGATTTCCAAGGGCCTCGGCGCAGGGCACCGTTGGCGGTTTGTCAGGGTCCGTGGCGTTGTGATTTCTGATAGGATCCGATTTTCATAACAAGTGATGCGACCTCTTTTCAAATGGCTGATCCGGCTCGTGCTGCTGCTGATATTGTGGGTGGCGGGCATGGGCATTTACATCGCTCAATATGCCGGGCGGGATGAAACGCGCCGGGCGGATGCGGCGGTTGTGTTGGGGGCGGCGGCCTGGCATACGAAACCCTCGCCGGTGCTGCAGGAGCGGCTGAACCATGCCTTGGAACTGTATCGGAAGGGGGTGGTGGGGAAGTTGATATTCACCGGCGGATTCGGTGAGGGAGCCGTCATGGCGGAGAGCGAGGTGGCGCGGGACTTCGCGATCGCGCATGGCGTGCCGCGCCGGGATATTTTGATAGAAAAGGCATCGCACTCCACCCGGGAGAATGTGGCGGAGGCCTGCCGGCTGTTGCGCGCGGGGCGGCTGGAATCCTGTTTGCTGGTGAGCGATCCGCTGCATATGCGCCGGGGCGTGCGGATGATGCGGGATGCGGGTGTGCCTTGTTTTTCGTCCCCGACGGGAACGAGTGCCTATGTTTCCTGGGCGGCGAAGGCGGGATTTTTAATGCGTGAGGTGGTGTTTTTTACTGCGTATCTGATCGCGGGGAAATGAGGGGTGCGGACTGGATGAGGTTTCATTTTCAAGTGGGTGTCGGGAGTCGATTAATGCTAGTAGTGCGGTTTGTTCATTGAGCATTTTCAACCTTAATAGCTGGACCATAAGCCATTGTTCTTGACGGGCGTGTGTAAGCGCTGACTTAGATCCCATG
>JAQGPD010000238.1 GCA_028293305.1 Verrucomicrobiales bacterium
CGCAAATCTGACATAGCGCATTGCCGGGGGGCAGGCATGGAAAACACGTCATGATCCCCGGGATTTTAACCGATTTATCATGGCATCCTTTTTCAAAAACCTGTTCCGGAAAGAGGGCGACAGTCAACCTGTGCCCGCCGCTCCGCTGAGCAACGAAAATCCCGCCGCCGAGCGGGCGTCCATCTTCGAAAGGATGAAGGAAGCTCCATCCTTTCCGGTGACGGAGGGTGCCACTCCCTTCGAAATCCCGCGCGGAGCATCTCCTTTCAGTCCAGGCGGCCCTCTTTCTGCTGTCACCGGCAGGCACATGACCGCCCGGGAACTGGCCGCACTTCTGCCTCCGGGCTTGCTTCGATTTGACGGCGTCAGCCCTGACCAGCCGATTCCGCTGCCTCTGGACCTGCTGCGGGCCGGCATGGAGAGCGGTCGCCCATCCCTGCTGCTTTCACAGATCCACAGCGCCTGTCCGCTACTGTTTCAACGTCCTCCGATGGCTTCCGAAGACGTGGAGGTCACCTTGCCATTGGCGCGGGTGAAAGGCATGTTGGAATCTCCGCCCGCAGGAAACACAGGCGTCGTTCCCGCGCATCGCCAATTTCCCCCGGCCGGTGCCCCGGCCACTTTCCAAGCCTCCCCCGGTCCCCAGGCCGCTCTGTCGGAATCCCCCTTCGCGAAAGCCGGTATGCCTTTCGCCGAAAACGCGCCCCGAAGCTCAGCCCCGCTGACGGCGCAGCCTGCGGGAAATCCTTTCGCCGCCATGCCTCCGCAAAGCATTCATCCGGTCGCTTCTCCTTTCGCGTCCGTCGCTTCCCCAGCGGGTGCCGCCGGTGTGCCGCCCCTGTCCGGGAATCCGTTCTCGGTTGAAAATGCCAAGGGATCTCCTTTCGCGGCAGTCAGCCCGAAAACCGCGGAATCCGCCCCGCTTTCACCACCTGCCGCATTTTCACCGAACCCCACCAGCACCCCGCCCCCCCTTTTCACCCCTACTCCCAGCCTCGGTTCCAGTCCCTTTGCCGCCGTCAGCCCCCCAAGCGTCCAGCCGTCGCCTTTTGCGGCAGTAGCCCCGCCATCCGCGGATCGGAACGCATCTGCCCCCGCCAGCCCCTTCGAGGCGGTTTCACCGTCCCCGTTCACGCCCGCCGCCATTCCGACTCCCCCGCAGGCTGCCGCCTCCCCCTTCAGCCCCATCGGAAACTTGGCCGGGCTTCCATCCCTGCATCCTCTTGAAGCATTGGGAAGCCCACCCATTCCGCCGCAAAAATCCGCTAGTCCCTTCTCGGTCGTAAACGAGGCCCCTGCAAGCCCTCCTGGCGCGCCTCCGGAAAATCTGGCACCGTCCCCATTCACAGCCCTTCCTCCAGCTCATTCGGGATCCCTTCCTCCGCAGGCACCAGGCATCCCATCGCTTAGTCGCCCCACTTCCCCTACCGGCTTCCCCAGCCCTGCTTCCAGCAACCCTTCGAGCTCGTCCACTCCCTTGGTCTGGCCTCCCGTCGCCCGCCCGGAAAGCGCCGCCATCCCGGCATCCCTGCCCGTCGCCCACCCCTCGGCGCGTCAATCCGCCCCCGGCTCATCGATTTCACCCCCAGCAATCACAGCGCCACTGCCAAATCCGGCTTTGTCCCCGCCCATCCTGCCCCCCTTCAAAAGTCAACCATCAGCCCCGGTCCTGCCTCCAGTCGCCGCTGCTAACCCATCGCCCGCTTATCCCGCAAGTGGTCCGGTAAACGGAATTTTAACGGCACCCCTCGAAACCAGCGGCCCTCCCGATACCTTCCCCATGCCCGCTGCCTCCGCGACCGACCCCGCTCCGTCCCTGGACACCATGGATCTGAGCCTTCGGGCGGTTTTGAGGGACGCGGACGCGGGCTCTCTCGGATTTGCTCCGGAAAATGTTCCCGAAAATGTGCGGGTCACCCTGCCTTTGGAGCTCGTCACCCAGCAGCTCGCCACGGGACGCGTCGAAATCGGGGTGGACGACATCCGGCTAGGCATTTCCGAAAAATTCCGTCCCGCCTTCGCCCGGGCCGATGAGGGACTGCGGGTCGTCGTGCCCATGTCCGAAGTTTTTCATAATCTCCCGGAATCCGCCAAGCCCGCGCTCCAGCCCGTGGCCGCGCCATACGATCACCTTTCCATCACCACCAGCCCCTTCCAAACTCCATTCGCCATCAAAGCGGAGGAGGACAGAACCAAACAACTGCTTGATTTGAGCGCCACCGGGTTTGATTCCCCCGGACGGAGCGCCAGACCCGCCACGCGGCCGGTGCCTTTGCCGGAATTGCCCCCCGCCCCCCTGCCACCCGTGCATCGCATGGAAGGCGGCCCCCCGGCTGTAAATGTGGAACTGCCCCCGCTGCGCCCCGCCGCCTCAGCTTCCCCCGTGGCGGCCATC
The DNA here is from genome assembly GCA_028293305.1 of Verrucomicrobiales bacterium. Lineage (GTDB taxonomy): Bacteria > Verrucomicrobiota > Verrucomicrobiia > Verrucomicrobiales > V1-33 > CAIZWU01. The sequence continues at coordinate 2,396 of JAQGPD010000238.1, forward strand.
GCCCCGGTAAACGCCGCCGCCGCCCTTCCCAACCTTCCTTCGCTGCCCCTTTCTCCCGCCACCCTGCAGGAGCTCCCGGGTTCAGCCTCGATGCAGCCCCGTCCCGGGATGCTCTCCCGTCCTCCCGTCACCGGCGCCCAACCCGGCCAAGCCAGCCTGCCAAAGCTCGCGCCAAGGGTGAAAGCCGTGCCCGCTTCCGCCACCGCCCTCAAAGCCTTCCCCAAACCCCAGGCACCTCCGCCCGCCGCCCCGGAATTCCTGGCCACCGCTCCGCTGCCCGTTCTCCCCATTGCCGGCCCAACCGCCCTGCCGGTCGAACCGATTTCCCCGGCAGTCGAACCCATCGCCCCGGCGGCTCCCGCAATAGCCGCGGATTCCGCAACACCGGCAACTTCCCCAACACCCGCGTCCTTTCCTCCGTCGGCCCCGTCATTTATTCACGAATCCTCCGATGATCTGGGCGAATCGTTCTCCGCTGCAACCCTAAGTGCCGAGCCTCCTCCACGCGCAGGCTCCGCCCCCGTTGGTCCTCCGGCGTCCTTCGTCCAGCCTCCGCCATCCCTGACTCCACTTTTCCGAACTGCCCTGACTCCCGTCGCGGAGGCACCGCTTTCCCCACCCGCCATTCGGGAGCTCCCGTCCCTCTCAGAAAACGTTCCTGCCAACACCGGCGCTGACGGCACCCCCAGTGACAGGGAAACGCCGCCAACTCCACCCTCCACCACCGCCACGGAATGGCTGACCGGCGCAGTTCCCCAGCTGGAATCCAGTGTGGCATTCCCGTCCCAAGCCGCTTCCGTCATGGAGGCTCCGGTCCGGATTTCCAGTCCGGATTTTGTGGCTGAGGCTCCCACGCTCCCCATCGCCGATGTGGAATTTAACGCGCCCCTCGCCCGTCCCGAAGCCACTCCGGAAGCCCGTCCCGGTCCGACCCAGGCGGCTTCCCCTGTTGAGGATCTAAGCTTCGGCTACAACACCGATAGCAAACAATTGCTTCTCCGGGCAGTTCTCGGCACGGACCGCACCCTCACCGAACAGGACATCGTCAACCTCTGCGCCGACCTGCCTGGTCTGAAATCGTGCGTCCTCTTCCGCAATGAATCCGTTTGGATCAACCAAGGCACGGAAGCCATGGCCGCCAACACCTTCCGCGCCGCCGCGGAACGCACCAGGGATTCCCTGGCCGATCTCGCCGAGACCATGGGTCTGGGAAGTGGCGGAAATTTCACCCTGCGCTCGGATCTCGGCGTCCGTTCCTTCTTCCTGGAGTCTGGCCTCTGCCTGGCCGTCTGGCATGAACAAGCTTCCTTTGTTGGAGGCACCAGGGAAAAATTAATACTCATCGCCCAGGAGCTTGCGAAATCCTGACGTATCCTGCTATAAATCCGAATTCAGCCCACCTGCACCGACCCCACCCGCCCACAACGCCCCCCCGGTTTCTCCCGCGACCCTATTTTCCGCTTTTCCCCCACCGCAAGTCCTTGGAATCCATCCATTCCTGACAATCCTGCATGGCCGTCATCAATCACGATACCCGCGAAGTCAGCTTCAAGCTGGTTTACTGCGGCACCCCCATGGGCGGGAAAACCACCAACCTGAGCTACATTCATAGCCAAATCGGAGCTGACCAACGCGGGGACCTGGTTGCCTTGGCGACGGCCAACGACCGCACCCTCTTTTTCGATTTTCTGCCTGTCCACACGATGGTCATCAATGGCTATCAGACCAAGTTCATGCTCTACACCGTGCCCGGACAGGTTTGTTACAACGCCACGCGGCAGATGGTTTTGCGCGGGACGGACGGGATTGTTTTCGTGGCCGACTCCCAACTGGACCGCATGGAGGAAAACGTCATCGCCTGGCGTGGCATGGTGAGGAATCTGGAGGATAACGGCACACCTTTCGATTCGCTTCCGGCCGTCCTGCAGTTGAATAAACGGGACCTTCCCGACCCCGCACCGGTGCCTTACATGGAATATTTGTTGAACTCCGGTCCGCGCCGGTTGCCTGTCTTCGAAGCCGCCGCGGGGAACGGATATAATGTTTTCGCCACCCTCAACGCCCTTGCACAGGAAGTGCTTCAGCGGTTTCACCATGGCAGCCACCTCGCGACTTCCTCCACGGCTCCCCAACCCGCTCCCGCCTGACGTCACCCCCCTGCCATGGATACTTTCACGACCCATTCCGGCCGGGTGCTCCACCTCGGAGCCAGCCTCACACAGCAGTTCCGGCAGATCCTGACACGATATTGCCAGGAATCCGAGGTGCGTTACGCCGCGCTGTTGGAGGAAAGCGGCACCGTCTGCGCGGATGCGGGCGATGCCTCCCTTCGTGACCAGGGGGAAACCGCCGCGCTGGCGGCCGGGGCCTTCGCCGCGCTGCAGGCCGTGGCCAAGCGATTGGGCGATGGCACATTCGAAGGTTTTTTCCACGAGGGAAAAACCCGTCAGTTTTGTCTGACTCCGGTCACCCCGCAGTTTCTGATGCTCAGCGTTTTTGAAGCGCCTGTTCGCTTCGCGGTGGTCAAAATGTGTGCCGCCAAAACCATCGCCCGGTTGCAGGAACAAATCGAAACCATGCCCATCCCGGAGCGGGGGACCCTGACATCTTCCCTGCCGCTGACTTCCGCCCCGGGGGATTTTTCCTTCGAGGCCGCCGCGCTGTTCCGGCAATCCTGACAAGTTTAAGCCGGCTCGACTTTTTGTTTCCGGAAGTGATTTTGGACTGTGAACATCCGATGGCGCCGAGCCTGACATTTTCCAGGTCCTGTAAAATGCACAGATGAAATTGAAAACCGCAATGCCGGCATGAATCGAATCCCTTCCACGGCTGTGGCATTGATCGCCGGGGGCAGGTCGTCTCGCATGGGGGTGGACAAGGCGCGGCTGGTGGACCGCGATGGCCGGGAGTTATGGCGGGGCAGGTGGAAATTGTTATTGGAAACCGCCGCGCGGCTTCCAGGATGGAGTGGGGAGGCCCTGATTTCCTGCCGCCTGGAGCAACTGGATTATTTGT
>JAQGPD010000265.1 GCA_028293305.1 Verrucomicrobiales bacterium
AGAGTAGTCCGCACAGAGTAGTCCGCTCAGTCCTCTGAGCGGCTCTCAAAGAATCGGTCCACAAAGAATCGGTCCTCAAAGCCCTGATTTCCCGATTCTCCGGATAGAATTGCTGAAAAACCGGATAGCTGCTGCCGCACAGAGGACTGTGCGGACTACTCTGTGCGGACCACTCTGCGCTGACTACTCAGCGCGCACCACCCGCTCCGCCACCACGGCGAAGTCCCGCGCCATGCGGTCCGCCGTGAAATCCGTTAGCACGGCCGCACGGCCGGCCGCCGCCAACGCGCGGCGGCCCTCCCCGTCCCGCAGCATTTTTTCCAAAGCCGACGCCAAGGCTTCCGGGTCATCCGGCGCGCACAAGACTCCCCCACCCGTGGCGCGGACCAGTTCGCTGAGCCCAGCGTGTTCAGGCTCAACGACCGGCACGCCACACGCCAGGGCCTCGATCACATACAGCCCGAAGGCCTCCCCATAAGTCGCCGGCACGCTCAGCACCGTGAGGCTCTGAAAGTGTTGGATTTTTTCCTCAAAACTCAAATTCTCGCGCCATTCCACCCGATCCGTCAGGTGGGCCGCAGTCAGTTTTCGTTTCAGAGATTCAATCAGGGGCGCGTCCGCCGCCGTCGTGGTGCCGGCCAGAGCAAGTCGGACGTCGGGCATCCGGGGGGCCAATATCAAAAACGACTCCACGAGGGTCGCCAGGCCTTTTCCAAAACAAAGCCGCGCCAAAAAACCGATCACCGGCACCGCCGGTTCCGAGGCGGCGGGTTCGTAGCCCTTGAAATCCATGCCGTTGCGGACCGTCACGATTTTTTCCTCCGGCAGTTGCAACCGCTCCCGCATGACGCCGCGGTAGTAATCGCTGGTGGCCAGGTAGCAATCCACGTCCCCGTTATTTTTCCGGAACGCATCCCAAGCCTCTGATTTCCAAGGCTCCGGCAGGGTGTCCAAAAACGAGTCCTCTCCCTGCAACGAACACAAAACCGGCACCCCCAGGGTTTTTTTCACGGCCGGCGCGAGGCCGTTCAGCAATCCGTTCGACAGCGAAATCAGGTCCGGTTTCCCCTCCGTTCCGATCCAGTCCACGAGCCGCTGCCAATCCTCCGCCTGCCGGCCGTGCGGGCCCTTGAGGGTTTCCACGGTCATTTCCCCCAGCTCCCGGGCGCTGGTCATGCTAGCCCGGTCCGCGGCCGCCCGGAGCACACCGGGCCGATCCAAAAACCGGAATAAAAACCGGGGGAGAAATCGGAACACCGATAACTTTTGCCGGAGGTAAAGATTGATTCCCCCCACCTGCACCGGCGCGGCGCCACTGGCCGGTTCATCGTCGGTCACCAAAGGCAGATACAGCGGCACCATCACCACTTCATGCCCCAATCGGCGCAAGGCCTTGATCAGGTGGTTGTCGCGCAGACAGGACCCGCAGTGGAAATTGCCCGTGCCGGGGGTGAGATGGACGATTTTCATGGGGGATTGGAAGAGTGAAAAAGCTCCGCAGGCCGCGCCGCAACGCTGCGGCATGCCAACCCAGCCTTCGCCCGGAACTTTAAAATTCAAGCCACTCGTTCAGCGACATCCGGCGGCCCGGCGAGTCCATGGAAAGGCGCACCGGTCACGGGCCTAACCGTTCGGCTTGGTGCCATACCGTTGTTTGATGCGCTCGGAAACCGGGTTGGTGTCCACCCACTGGCGGACCATATTCGGGTCACGCTCGGCCCAGCTTCGGATGAGGTCGCGGGTGGCGCGCTCGCGGCGTTTTTCGTCAGTGATCGTTGAGGCCCAGGCAATTGCAGCTTCGGGATCCGTTTTCTGCACCTGCATGGCGAAGCTTTCGCGGGGATCGTCCGTGGCGGCGGAGGGCGGGAAGGAATTCAGCCAGGCGCCGGCCTCATTGGGTTGCTCCCGCGACCAGCGCTGCACCACTTCGGCCATGACGCGGGGCTTGTTTTCGGAGTCGGGCAGACTGGTCACCCAGGCGGCGGCGGAGGCTCCGTCTTTTTCCGCCAGGCGGCTGGCGAGCCGGCCCATGAGTCCATCCTTGAAAGGCCCGGCTTCCAAACCCGCCGCCCAGTTTTGCGTGGCCTCAGGGGTCCGCTGTGACAAATACTGGTCCAAAACGCGGTCCATCACATCGCCCCGTGCCCTGCTGCGGTTCATGGACTGCGCCAGTTCCGCGGCGCGGTCCAAGTCTTTCTTTGCCAAGGTGCCGAGCAGCCCGACCATGTAGAAATTTCCATTTTCCGTTTTGTCAGCCTCCTTGCCGTTTTCGGTCGCCCAGGCAATGGCGGCGTCGGGATTGGTGGTGACCCATTTTGATAGCACGGTGGAGGCGGCCATGGTGCCCTGCCAGTTTTTGTTATCCTTCACCGACGCCAGCGCCGCCTCCGGATCCTTGGAGGCCCAATCGCTCATGAGCATATTCAGCTCCTTGGCTTTCTCGCGGGGGTTGAAGTTTTCCAAAAGCGATCCCACCGCGGCGGTGCGTGCCTCATTGCTGTCCAAGGACTTGAGGAAAGCCAAGTAGTCCGTCATGCGCTCCACGGGATCTTCGGTGTCGAAGATGGCCTTCAATCGCGAGGCGGTTTGCTCCGGCGTCATCGGTCCCTTCGCCAGCGGAGTCGATCCCGCGTCGGCTCCGGTTCCGGACCCGTTTTTCGCATCGGAGGCCGCACTTTTATTTCCCGCCATTGCGCCCGTCGCGGAGCCCGATGGCACGGGGGCGTAACCCGGTTTGACCACGCTTTGAGTCACCGTCACGGGAGCGGTCGCCCGGCCCGCCAAAAATGCGCCGCTGATGGCGGTGGCACAGAGAGCGGCTTGAATCAGGAGGGATTTTCGGGTCATGATGGGGAGAAAAAGAAAGCCGGACGGTTGTTCTTCGGAAAGGACTACGTCAGCCGCACGGCCAAGGCTATCACGCAGCGACTTTTTCCCGCGAAATCATGGCGGGAAAGGCCCGGATCACCCTGCGGCAGGGTCGAAACCGACCATTCCCATTCAAAAATGGCGGAATGCCGAAACTCCTTCCCGGCGATCGGTTGAGTGCCGTCCGGCTTGTCCCGGATTGCCGGAAATACTAGCGGCCCCTCAGATTCCGGTAAGCCATCCGGCTTTGCCGGCCAGATAGACCAGGGCAAAAGCCACACCGCCCGCGCAGGGGACGGTGAGAATCCATGCCCAGAGAATCCGTTCCACCACGCCCAACTTCAAGGCACTGAACCGCTTGGCGCAGCCGACGCCCATGATGGAGGTTGTGATGGCGTGGGTGGTGGAGACGGGCATGCCGAGGCTGCCGGTGACGGCCAGCACGGTGGCGGCGGTGGTTTCGGCGGCGAAACCGTGGACGGGTTGGAGCTTCACCATTTTGTGGCCCATGGTTTTGATGATTTTCCATCCGCCGGCGGCGGTTCCGGCGGCCATGGTCAAGGCGCAGGTCACGACGACCCACCACGGAACGGGCGGGCTGGCAAGGTCCGCCGGGCCGGGCATGTGGCCGAATTGCAGCCACGTCGGCAGCCACCCGATCACTTTGGAAACAATCGGTATTTCATTCCACGTCTGAACGCCGTCCCGGACAAAGGCGATAGGCACTTCCGGGGTGCTCATCCAGTGGAGCCAGGAGTTGTCCAGAACGCCCTGTTTGGTGGCGGCGACGAGGGCCAAGGTGATGATGCCCATGCACTTGGTGGCATCGTTCATCCCGTGGCTGAAGCCCATGTAGGCGGAGCTGACCAGCTGCAATTTCCCGAAAACACGGTTCACGGTCACCGGTCTCCAACTGCGGAGGAGCACGTAAAGCAGTCCCATGAAAAGGAATCCGACCACAAAACCGACCACGGGCGAGGTGAACATGGGAATGATCACCTTGTGTTTGATGCCCGCTTTTTCCATTTTCAGGGTGTGGCTGACCAGATCCACGCGGCCGGAGAAGGAGACCACTTCGATTTCCTTGCCGTCGATTTTCAAATGGTGCGTGCCGTCGAGGAATCGTTCATTGCCCAGCGCCGCCACAATTTCGGGCGGGGCCGGGGCGGTGGTTTTCACCTTTTTCTCCTTCACTTCCTCCCATTTCAGGGCGGCCCAGATATCGGTGATGGGTTTGCCATTGGGGCCGACGTGGCCGACGTCCACCTTGCAGACCGCGAAGGCGAGGACTGCTCCGCAAAGTCCGCCGACGAGCGCGTGGCTGGAGCTGGAAGGCATGGCGAACCACCACGTGATGAGGTTCCAGACAATGGCTCCCATGAGCGCGCAGATGAGGACGCCGGAAGTCACATAGTCCTTATCCACAAGGCCGGAGGCGATGGTTTTGGCGACCGCCAGGCCGGTGAAGGCACCCAGCAGGTTGGTGCTGGCGGCCAGCACGATGGCCTGCCGGGGGGTCAGGACCTTGGTGCCGACGACGGTGGCGATGGAGTTCGCGGTATCGTGGAAACCGTTGATGTATTCAAAAACAAGCGCGGTGAGGATGACGGCGAGGACGACGGTCAGTTCCATGGGATGGTGGGAAAGGGGAGAATGCCGGCGGATGGGCGCGGCGGGGTGGAAATCAGGAATTTTTGAGAACGGCCAGCGCCAGCGTGCCGCCGATGCTCCGGCAGGTGTCCAGACAATCCGTCAGGAGATCATAAAGTTCTTTCGTGACGATGGCGGTCAGTGGCGGGACCCCGGCACTGTAAAGTCGGCGCTCGGCGTTCAGGATGACGTGGCCGGCTTCGGCATTGATCTGGCTGAGCCGGGCTTTCATGCCGTTGATTTCCGCCAAGGCTTTCGGAGACCGCGCCAGACTGCCGACCATGAGGCCGACGATTTCCGCGGCGCGTTCCAGCATGCCCAGCACGATCGTGAAATCGGTGTCGGCCACTTTGTCGTGGACGATTTCATAACGCTCCGCGAATTTTTCGATGTTCTTCGGAAGCTTGTAGAGTTTTTGGCCGATAGCCGCAAGGTCCTCACGCTCAATGGGTGTCGCAAACACACGGGACAGCAGGGTGTCCAGTTGGAGGTAGACTTCCTTGTCGCGGCGCCGGGCTTCGGAGACGGCGCTCAAGTCCGGTTTTCCTCCGCCTTGTCCAGTGACGACTGCACGCAGGGCGCGCGCCGCTTCCGCGCCTAGCCGGGCGCTGTCTTCCAGAAGACCGAAAAATTCGGTGGGACGGCCGGTCAGCCGTTGGATGGAGATCATGACTGGGAAAGGATCAGGAGTTTTTCAAAACAATGTGCATCACCGCGCTCCCGGCATCCCGGCAGCGGTCGATCACCGTTTCCAAAAGTTCATACAAGTCACGGAGCACCAACACTTTGTGCGTTTCGTGGCGACCGCTGTAGAGATCGCGCAGGATTTCCAGAATGAGCTTGTCGGCATCGCCCTCGATGACTTGGAGGCGATCGTTGAGTTGTTTGGCCTCCACGACTTTGCCGGCGCCGAGGGTGCGGATCATTTTGACGAGGGCGACGACCTGTTCCGTGGCTTCCGCGAGGAGGGTGATGTGGCGGGAAAAATCCACGCCGCGCACCAGTTCGGGGAAAAGCGAGAGCCGTTCGACGAATTTCTCGACGGTTTTCGGGATTTTATAGAGCACGCCGCTGAGCACCTCCACGTCCTCGCGTTCCAAGGCGGTGACGAAGCTGGAAACGAGCGCTTCATTGATTTGCTCGGTGATTTGTTTATCCGCTTCCTTGCGGAGGGCGAAGGAACCCACGTTGTCCACCGACTCCGGACGGGCCAGCACGTCCATGAGCGCTTTGATGCTCAGACGG
>JAQGPD010000333.1 GCA_028293305.1 Verrucomicrobiales bacterium
GTGCCATCGGATTGTTGGATGGAGGCGGCCGAGCCATCGCCTGACGCAAGCCTAACGCTTCCTGGGAAATCCACCGTGCCCGTGCTGGCCATGCGCAGGGAGGCGCGCGATGCCGCGCCATCCGCCAGTCTGAGGGTCCCATTGCCGAAGGATGAGGCGGTGCCCGTGAAAAGCACCGTGCCACCATTCACGATACCTGGACCCGAAATGCTAAGATCTCCTGTCAGGGTCAGGGTTCCCGCGCCCGTCTTTTTCCAACCTGCCAAACCCGTCACCGGCACCCCGATGGTCGCCGACTCCGCCGTGTCCAGCACCGAGGTTTCCACCAAAGTGAGCGTTCCCTCACCTTGCACGCTGTAGCCCGGCGCATTGAAACTGAGCGACCGCGCCGTGATCGGCTCCGGCATCACGATGGCTTTCGGTCCGGCGGCAGCGAAGTTAGCCTCCTGAACATTGATGCCACTCCAGGCCACCGGGCCGCCGGCCAACCAGTTCAGGGAATTCGTGTTCCACTGGGCGTTGACGGCGCCCGTCCAGTTCAGGCTGACCGGTGGCGGCGGCAAGGGCGTCTGGTTGAAGCTCAGATTGTCCAGTCCGTGTCGGCCGTTGGAATTGTATGTCTCGGATACCCGGCTGAAGGTCAGTTTGTAGTCCTCGCCCGGTTCCCCGGTGAAATTCGGGGACAGCGTCACCACATTGTTAGTAAGCGAAAGGCCCATGCTGCTCCAGACCACATTCAGGGCGGAATCCGTCAGGGTGATATCCCAGACCGTGGTGCCGTCGGTCTCGGGCGTCTGTCCGAAATCAAAGGAATTCAGCACGAGGGCAAAGCCGTCATCCGTGTTGAAGTCGATGGTGTGGTTGCCTGTATCCAACTGCCCCGCCCGGGGAATGCCTCCTTCATTGTCCCACGCGGCACCCCCCATCGTGGTGTCCTCCAAAGTGGTGAATTGCGCGGAGGTATGGATGTCCCAGTTTCCGTCCCAAACCAGGGCGATGTTAGGGGTGATTCCGTTCGATACCACGCATCCATTGACGTCCGTGACGGCATTGGAGCCGAGTGCGGCGGGGACGGTGGTATTGCTGCCACCCAGCTGGCCGAATCCGATGATCGTGGCACCGCCGGGCAAAACCGTCGCCAGCAGGAACCCGAGAACTGGGAGCAAAGGTTTGAATTTTATGTAGAGTTTGGAGGGATTGGAGGGCATGGTGGTCATCCTTGAAATAGAGTTAGGTGTAAATGTGTGTATTTTCCCCGGCTTCCGTTTTGGAGGCAAAATGGAGGTGTTCAGCCTGTCCTCCGACGCCCTCCGCCAGCGCGAGGGCTTGCATGCACGAGGGGGTGAACCGGCGATGCGACCTTCCACGGACGCCCTCTGCGATCAACCTGCCGCGTGTGATAATAAGTTTGCACAATTATCCCGTGCATTTTGATTTCTCATTGAATTTTATGACGTTATATTTGCATTCCTTCTCAAAACCAACATAGGACGCGGTCTCCATGACCCTCCTGCGCGGGCGCGGAAAATCGGGGCCGAGTCATCGCGCACATGGATTGTGGGAGCTGAAACGGGATTCCTCGGGCGCCGAATCCGGCTGGCGCGAAAAAAGTGCAAATTGTTTCCAATGTCCGGCCGGCAATCCCGAATCAGTGGATACCCGATGTCTTCCGGCTGGCTCATAACAGTCTTCGGAGGACGGGAAACCTTGCAACTTTCCGCCCATCATGCGCCTCCCATCCTCCTCTATTCTCCGGATCCTGTCAGCGCTGGCCCTGGCCGCTTCGGCCTGCCTCTGGCCCGGATCCGTCCCGGTCGCCCAGGCCCAGGCGTTGAAGGAAACGCTCTACACGGCCGGCACCGTGACCAAAAATGCGGCAAACCAGCACTGGGCCTATCTTTCTTTTCAAATCGATGAGCCAGCCAAATTGATGGACCGCAAGCTCGCGGTCTATGTCAAACCAGGCGGCCCGGCATCGCCCGCAGCCTTTGTCAGGAAAGCGGTGGTCACCGTGCAGACGGAGCCGCTGATTCTGCAAACGCTGATCACCCGCGCGGCCAATCTGGGCGAATCCGCCGCGGAGCTGGAATTTGCCCTCAACGAAATCTTCGGCGACCTGGTTCCCGATCCTTCGTTATCCCTGGCCAAAAAACTGAGCGGCGTCATCCAGGGAGCCTTGCCGGATCCACAACAATACGGCAGCCTGGTATTGTTATCACGCACCCACCCGGCCGTGGCCATGGCGTTGGGTCTTTCCTACGGCGAGGCCATCGGAACGGGGGAAAGCACGTTCGAGGTCCGGGAATTCGACGTCGTTGCCGGAGCGGACCTCGGGGTTGTCGGGCGCGTCACCGTGATGGCCGGGCAGCCGGTCGTGTTGCCCGCGCCGGGCCCGCCGGTGGAAGTGCCGGATGCCAGTGCGAAGGGCCATCTCAATGCCCGCCTGCGTTGGGGCACCCCGATCCCGCTGCGCCGGCTGTCGCTGCTGCATTTCGGATATAACATCTACCGGATCCCCCGTGCCTGGGCGGAGGCCAGTGGTCTGCACCAGACCCCGCCCGAGGCAGCGGTCCTGGCGGGAATGGCCGAGCAGGGTCTGAATGGAATCCGCCGCATCAATGGGGCACCGGCTTTGGCCGCGCGCGTCATGACGGAATTGGAAGCCGGGCATTTGGAGGCGGATCCCAAAACCGCATTCATCAATGACGACAATGGCCTGGCGCAGGATGACGCCGTGCCCTTCAAGGATGGCGAGCAGTTTTATTATTTCGGCACCGCCCGCGACCTGCTGGGCCGAGACGGGCTGGTTTCCCCAGGAACCCTGGTGACCATGACGGACCGCGTGCCGCCCTCCGCCCCGCGCGGCGTGGTGGTGGAAAATGATTACCGCACCAACCAGCTGAATCAACCGGTGCAGCGGCTGCGCGTGACCTGGAAACAACGTCCGCCGGAGGCTGATAACAATGTGATCGGTTATTATGTCCACCGTTGGGATTCGCCCGGCGAGGTTTCCCTGCAGGGAGGGGATCCGTTATTCAAACGCATCTCGCCGCTCATCCCGCATTTGCCAGGGCAGGCCACCCAGACCTTTTTGGATGAAACCCCCGGCGCGCCTGTTCCGGCGACCCATGCTGACAAGACCGTCTATTATACAGTGCGCGCGGTGGAACAAGTATCGACCGGGCAGAATCTGTCAGGAAACAGCGCTCCGGCGGGCGGCGTGCTGCGCGACCGCGAGGCTCCGGCGGGGCCGGGCGGGGGCATGTTCATCAACTGCACCAGTCCGCTGACAAGGCCGGATGGCACGGAGGATTCCCGGCTGCCCGGAGCCGATGATGCCGAGGCGGTGATTGATTTGGTGTGCACCCGCGATTCGCCCTCCATCCAGTTTGCGGATTTCAATCTGGGCGGCACAGGCGTGGCCCAGCTTTTGGCCAGGGTGCATTTCCAACCCGGCGTGGATACTGTCAGGAAGCGCGTGGTGTTGCGGCGCAACGGGGCCGCGCTGCCGGTGCTGGTTTTCTGCCGGACCGGAGTCAGTTCCTCACATGTTTCCGCCTATGCCCAGCAGACCCTATCCAATTTGCCGCCCCAGGATTTCCGGCGGAGGGTGATCTTCCGCGGCCTGCTGCAAAGCAGTGAGGTCCTGTGGACGGATGCCGCGGAGGCCAATGGCTGTGAGGGTCACGAGCCCCATCCCGGCCCCCAGGGCGGGGACGGCACGCCGGGCAATGAAACCCAGGGTCTCAAGATCAAGGTGGACCTCACCCCCACCACCAAGGAGTGGCGGCTTTACCGCCGGATCGATGCCGGGAAGATGTCTATGCTCCGTCAGGGTCTGGCGGATTTCACCAGTGTCCAGCAGATCGAGGTGGTCGACACGGACCTGCCCGCCAGTGCCGGCACTATCTTTTATTTTGGCCAACTGTTGGATCAGAATGGAAATGCCAGCCAGCTCGCGCTGCTGGGAAAAGCGGTGCCATTGAAGCAGAAACCGCCCACACCGATGCAGGCTCCGGTGGCGCTTGGCGGCACGCCGGGCTCCCCCAGCGCGACCGTCAAATGGTTCTGTCCCGCGCAAGGCGTGGAGCGTTTTGAAGTGCTGGTGCACGTGGCTCCAGGATCGGCTCCCGCGGTGCTGACGCCGGTGCTGGGATCCAACCATCACACCCCCATGGACCAATTCGCGTTGGGCCCGGTGGATGAGGATGCCACGCCGACCCTGACATATGGCGCCTACTACACGCCGCAGGTCGGCGGAGCGCTGGGGAGTGGGCCGGACTTCCAGTTTTCCTTCCCCATGGCCAAGGATAAAACCTATCTGATCCAGATCGCGGCCATTTCCAAAAATGGCGGAAAGCGCAGCATAGGCAATGTCCAGCGTCTGAAATGGAAAGGCGGACAATCCTTGTCAGGAGTGCCCGCTCCGGGCACGCCGAATGTGCCCTGGCCGGAAATCCTGCCACCGGCTCCGGAGGATGCCTGGAGCTCCGCCATGGTGCCGGTCCAGATCAATGCCGGCGGATTCAACGGCGTGGGAATCCGCATCGGCGAGCTGAAGCAGGATCAGCTGTTGGGTGGCGACATCCGCGGCCACGGCAGCCTCAGCAGCGCCCTGTATCCGCCATCCGTGCCTAACGCCTCCGGCGATCAATTGCTGCCGGTCGTCGTTTACCGCTATCAAGTTCCCAGCACCCGGTTTCCGCAGGTTTCCGGCGACCTGATCCAGGTCACGCCGCTCATGGAAAAGATCGCGCTGCACCGCAAGTCCAGCAATGGCACGGCCTATTCCACCATTGAAGATCCCTTCATCCGCGTGGTCACGCAGTCTGTGCCTTTCATAGGAGCGGGGATCTATCTGGTGGACACTCAACCCGTTATGAAGCGGGCGTCCTATGCCTATGTCGTCGTCCGTTTCGGCAGGAATGGCGAAATCGCCTCCGTGCATCCTCTCCCGGAAATCAACATTTTCTGATTTCCACTAACTCAACTTTCCGAGATCCATGAAACCACAATTTACCTTGCTGCTCCTGGCGGCCGCCGCCGTGCCTGGCGCGATGGGACAGACCACCGCCACGCCGGAGGAACTCCACGTGCAGGCGGATTTTGACAGCGATGGCCGGACGGATCTGGCCATCATCAACCGCGCCGACGGCAGTTTCCGGATTGGTTATCAAATGGCGCCGGGAGCGCCCGCCTGGTCCGCGAGCCGCGCGGGAGGCGTGCCCGGAGCAGCCTGGGCCACCACCGGGGCGCTGCTGGGAAAACCGGTCTGCCTGGCCATCGCGGCACCCCTCACTAACCAGATCAGTCTGGCCGCTGCCCCCGCCGCTGACAGCCCTGTGGTGCCGGTCATTCTGTATGCCACGGGCAATGGCCCCGGCGGAATTCTGGCCGCCGATATTGGCGGGGCCGGCAATACGGCGGACGACGATCTGCTGGTGTTCACCGGATACAATAACCAGCCATCCGCCGACCGGTTGGAAACGATCCGCCACACCGGCGGAGGCGCGGAATCCTTTGCTCCTTTGGCGGAAATCGCCTCCACCACCTTCCGGGCCGCGAACCGCGTGGTGGCAAAAGAAGGCGGTCCGAAATACGCGGGATTGTTGGAGGGCGCGGAAAATGCCGCCACCTTCCGACTGGCGGACCTAACGACCGGCGTGGCCGTGGATGCCGCCTCCACCGCCGGTCTGCCCGGGTCCGGTTTTGTGTCAGGAAAATTCGCGGCGGGCAATTTTCATCAGTTCATTTTCTGGCGCACCGGAGCCAGCGAAGTGGTCTGGCGGCCCACCGCCGCGCTCGGTCAGAATGGCGTGCAATTCACCGCGGGAGGAAGTTTCAACGCCGGCCGTCCGGTCGGCAGCGTGGCCGTGTTGTCAGGCGGAGTGGCCCTCAGGCTGCTGGTCGTCGCGTCGGATGGGGAGTCGGCCGCGGTGTTTGAGTTCAATGGAGCCGCCGCTCAACTGGTCACCCAAATGGACGCGGCGCCCGGGCAGGGATTCACCGGCGCGTTTGGCGGATCGGACGGCAGCTTCACCCTCCTGACCGGAACGGCCGGCAGCGGACGCACGACTGTTTGGCACAAGTGGAGCCCCGCCGGAAATTCCTATCAATCCGGAGACGCCGGTCCGATGCCGGGCCACCGTCCCGCCGGCACCCGCGCCAATGTCTTTCTTTTCGCCACGGAACCTCTGGTCGAGTCGAATCCGGCGTGGATCTCCTCACTGAATGTTCCGGAGTGGTCCTCCGGCATCGCCTATCAAGGCAACCCCGCCACCCTTTCCGCCATGGCCGCCACCTACACCGGCGAGGCGGGCGGGCTGGGAGCGCCCTCGCCGCTCCTGCTGGGGCCCGCTCCCACCGGGGCCGCCTACGCGCTGGGAAACCAAATCCGCCCTGACATTTCCCTCGCATCGCTGGGCAACCAGCCCGCGCCCGCGGGCCTGGATGTGGTCATTTCCCCGCAGCCCGGCCTGTATGCCGAAGCCGTTCGCCCGACGCTGAAATCCGTTCCCGCCAATGCGGAAGTCTTCGCCCGCGTGGGAGGCGGACCATGGACTCCGGCCGCGTCCTTCAAGCCTTACCTGACCGCTCCCGCCACGGTGCAGTATTACGCCAAACTGCCAGGCAGCCTGCGCCGCACCCCGATTCATTCCGCTGTCTATCAATTTTCCGTGCCACCCTTGCTGATCGATTCCGACCAGGACGGCGTGCCCGATTTTGTGGAGAAAACCACCGTCCCTGCGGATCCTGACCTGGATCCGAATTCCGATGAGGATCCGGATCAGGACGGCTACAGCGATCTGGAGGAATTCCTGGCAGGGACCAATCCACTGGACGCCACGGAGCATCCTTCGTTCCATGAAGAAAACGCCGGATCCTTCCTTGTCAGGGGAACGCCGCGTCCGGTCGATGGCACCACCGGGCTGCCCGGCAATGCCGCCGTGAATGTGGTGGCGGAAGTCTTCACGCCGGATGGAAAACGGCTCGGCGGCGATGTCACGAAGCTGGGCGTGCCCGGCTTGCCTCAGCCATCGCTGAACATCACCGGCCTGGTGACGGAATCCGGCATGGCCTCGGTGATCAGTCAGGCGGTCTTCGATATCGTCACGGCGGATCCTATCAAGTCCCGCGGCCGCGAATTGGCGGCGCTGGTGCCCGTGCCCCGAATTGCGCTGCCGAAAATAAATTATGTGCCAGGAAATGGCACCATCACGCAGGAGGTCGCCGCCTGGAAAGCAGCCGCCCTGGCCGCGCGGAATGCCAGTCAGCCTGTAATTGTTCCTATCACTCCCACGGAACACCAGGTCCTGGCTGCCTTGTTATTTGAACGCTGGTTGAATGCCACCGCCCTGACCCGGAATCTGTCAGGAGTGACGCCCGGCAATGTGACGGTTTTCCCGTCCCGTCCGGGCGAAGCCGCTTCCCGTTTCCTGACACCTGAGGAATTTGCGGATCTGCGCACCCGGATTGATGGATCAAAACCAGGCTGGAATGCGGCATCGGTTCTCGCTTCCCTGCAGGCCGCCGTGGTGCCGCCCGGAACCGCGGCCCTGACGCAGCTCCGCGCCCTGGCCACCGACCTCTGGCGCGCCAGCAGCCTCCTGGGAGTGGGTGAAAATGCGCCGGACTATCTGCCTCCGCTGGATGTGCTGCGGGCCTTTCTCCGCACCGGCCAATTGCCCGCGGAATACGCGGCGGCCAGCACCCTGACAGCATTGCAGCGCGACCAGGCATGGCAAAGCATCGCTCCTCTCCTGGCAAGTCTCAGCCCGCGTCCCGTCGCCACCGTGGATCTCGAGGTCACGGCCCAAACCTACACCGGCCCCGCGCCGCGGCTGAAGCGCGCCGACGCTCCCGGCGAAGTCAGCCTGCTGGCCGCCGAGGGGGTGCCCTATCAATTGCCGGGCAGCTTCACTCTCGTGCCCGGGGCCCGGATCCGCGTGACGGGTCACACCGATCTAACAGACCCGGAATATCCCGGCGATGAGTTGGAGGTGATCTCGCTCAGCGTGATTTTGATCCCGGTGCCGTTTTCGCCGGATGCCGATAACAACCTTCTGCCGGATGCCTGGGACAGCTTCTTTTTTGCCGGAGGAGGCGAACCCATGGCTGACAGTGATGGCGATGGTTTTTCCAATCTGCAGGAATTGCTCGACGGCACGGATCCACAATCCGCCTCCAGCAAAGGCACCCAGGCCGCGAAGCTGGATCCGCCCGTGATCGCCATCGACGTGGTGCCTGGCGAGGACGTGTTTCTCGAATGGGACTATCCCGCCGGCTACAAGGACAAGATCGTATTCCATATCCAAAGCAGCCCGGATCTGAAGTCTTGGAACACCATCCAGGTGGTCCCGCCGGATGCCAATGGGCACTATGCCGTGATGCTGCCGGCACCGGAGGATAACAAAACCTATTACCGCGCCATCATGAGCCTGGCCGACTGATCCCGACTTCATCTCCATCCTTTCAGGCCCCCCATCTTTCCGTGTTATGAAAACCATTTTCTTTTCCTTTGGTCATCCCTGCCGCGCCCTCTGGCTGTCCTGCCTGGCGTTCCTGATACTATGTCAGGTGCCGGACACGGCCAGGGCCGAAGTCACCTCCGCCATCAATCAACTCACCGTCGATAACACCGCGGACGACTTGATAGCGTCCGATGCCCAAAACGCCTCGCCGGGCTACACGCGCGACACCATCCAGGTGACTTCCTTTGTGAAATTCACACGCGTCAGCGGCACGGAAGCGTGGGATTACGAACAACGTTATGAGCTGATCAATGAAGCGGGCGTGCCCGTCGTTCTGAAGGTTGGCGGCGGGACGGCAAGCCATGTGAAAGTCACGCGGTTGATCAGCAACACCACGCCCAATCTGGAGGATCACGTCATCCTGGCGCCGGACAGCCCCCTTCCGGCAGGGGAAAAACACCGCGTCCGCCTAACGTTGTGGCGGCATGCCGATGGCAATTTCGAACTGCCCTTCGCCCAGACCTCAACCACCAGTTCCACCCCCGAGCGGGTCTGGCGGCATTTCACCAATCTCTTTACCAACGACCCCTCCTATAACGTCAGATCATGGATCGGCTCCACCACCTGGAACCGCCCATGGGCCGCCTACAGCACCCCGCAGGACAGCTTCCAGGTCGGCGTGTCCTGGCGGGCCGCCCGCTATGATGGGTTCCTTTCCCCCCCGACCCTGGCCGCCGTGACGGTGCGCCTGGTCGTGGAAATCCGCGACACCACCACCAACCAACTGGTTCCGCTGGAGCAGAATACTTTCGATGAAATCCTCGCGATGCCTTCGCACGAAGCTCCGGTTGGGCAGCCCCGCCGGGCTTACAGCACCATTGAAAACAGCACCCTCTCCATCAAACCGCTGGCGGTGCTGCCGGCGGCCTCCCACCAATATGCCCTGACTGTTAGAATCAGTCATTTCAATGCGCCGGGCGCCATTTTTCCCACTCCGCAGCATAGTGAAACTCTGGCCGCGCGACGGCTGATGAACTTCACCGGCACGATCCACGCGGCCGGGCTTGATGGATTTTTCACCTCCCTCAGCCTGCCAGGTCCGGTGGCTGGAAATCCCGTCGCCGGAGGATTGGCTATCACCGGTCTTCAGATCAATGGCCAAAGCGGCACGCTCAACGGGTTTCCTGGTTATACCTTCGGCAATGGAGCATCCCTGGGGGCGACCATGGATGACGAGGGGGAGCTGACCCTAACGTCCGGCAGCATTCCGGTCATGGTTCCCGTGGATGCCTTCAGCAGCCTGGGCACCATGCGTTATGGACGGCGCAACCTACTGCTCAGCCCCGGCGGCATCACTGCCGATCTGGTGCTGCTGATGCCTTCCGGAGTAGGTTGGACGGACGATCCCGTGACGACGCGGGTTTGGGAAAGCGAGCTGGTGTTTCCGGGTGCCGCGCTGACGGCCGGCCTCGCTCCCGTGGCGGCGAGCCCGACTCTGGTGAAAACCATGTGGGCCAATGAAGAGTCCAAGCCGATCTGGTTCAAAGCCACACAGGTGACGTGGGCCACGGCGCAGTCCCGGCTAACTTTTATCACGCCCAATGAACCGGACAACGCGAAATTTGTCAGGGCCGCCGAACTGGACGCGCTTTTGGCCAATCCGGAAGTGGCGCCGGAGGATAAATCCAAACGCAGCAACGATCAGATTTTCTGGCACGTGAACCGCGTGAATGGCAACGTGCTCGTCTCCACGGACACCTCCGGCACCGCGCGGATGACAGCGGAATTCGTCATCGGGGGCGGCATCACCCGGACTCATTTTCCTTACGATTCCCTGCTGGGATGGTCCGGCGGTCAGCTCAAGGTCAGCAACGATCTGGTGGTCAGTCAACAGAGTTTCCTGACAGATCCATTGGATACCCGCGTGCCCTACGCGCAGGATTGCGGTGGTGAGGAATGTGCGGCCGGGGCCGGCTCCACGGTCGAACTCCGCTTCAATGCACCGGCCGGGGAAAACCTGCGGATCACGCCGGACGGCGGGGTGGCCATGGAGGGCACTCTGCAAAATGCCACGCCCCTGCAGTGGGGCAAAATCCCGGCGCTGAACAAATTCGCGCATCAGACCAGCGCCTTCACCAACACCCGGCTCCACTTTCCTGGCAGCTTTCTCAATGGCAGTGCCAACACGCCAGGCACGGCGCGTCCCGGCATCATTCTGCATAGCGGATTCAATCTTGGCAGCGGTGCCATGGTGCGCCCGGGGACCACCGGTTTTGAAGACGGAACCGGCGAATACGCGGGGCTGAATTTCCGCACCACCGGCGGGGATTTCACCGGCACCTCGGTTTTGTCAGGCACCGTAACGGGGCCGTATGACCTGAGTTACCGCTGCCACTATGTCGCCCGCCAGGCTGGCATTTCCGGCATCCACGAAGCCTACACCGGCAGCTTTCCCCCAGGCGCCGTGCTGGGCGGCTATCCGGTGCAGTTCGAGGACTTTGGCATTCAGCTGATCCATAGCCGGGTCACCGATTCACGGACCAAAGGCAGCATGGTGCTGCAGGAGCCTGCGGGATTTGAGCTGGCTTATGACAAGATGTTCTTCACCTGCCTCGGGGCCCCCTCCTTGCTGGAAATCAGCCCGGAGGAACAAGCGGCGGACAAAGTGCTGACCTATTGGCAGGCCGACTTCCGCGTTAAAAATGCGTCCTTCCTGACCATGGCGGAAAACCAGTGCGACCCTTCCCAGATCCGGCTGGCGGTGAGCATGGAGACCTGGTCCTCTGAAATAAATGCCCCCCTGCACGGAACCCTCGCCTTTCTTCCCAATGGCCAAATCCAGACCGCTGCCGATGCCGCCACGGAGCCGGCGGTGCACTCGCGCCTAACTCTTCCTCCCAACCTTGATCTGGCGGGGCCGGCCGGCGAACGCTGGACCGCCACCACCGTGGGGGAAGCGTATTTCAACCATGCCGCCGCAGCTCCTGGCGAAGTGGGTTGGATGAACATCGCGGCCAAACTGAATCTTCCTTTCTTCGAGGATGCCCCGGTCCATCTCCACACGCGCTGCCGGAAAAACGATCCCGGTGCCCTGCTGCAACTGATGGGCGGATTCCAGGATAAGCTCCTGAGCTTCAATATCCAGAATGCCAACTACTTCACCCATGAGCCATTCGATACCGCCCACCGAGGGTATGCCACCGGAGTGACGGTCGCCAACTACCGCGATGGCTTCGCCGCGCCGGACGCCCGCTTCCGCATGGAGGCCCGCACCCGTTGGCTGGATGTGGTGGATTTGAACTATGCCATGGCCTGGCAGACCGGCTCGCGGACCTTCAAGGACTTTCGTCAGGAAGGCACTAACCTCCTGATCATTGCTATCGATCACCGCTGCCGGACCCTGACGCCCAACAACGCGGATCTTGATTTCGGAGCCAAAGCCGGCACCAACAAACTCAGCCTGACAGATCTGGCCTCCGGCGCGGTCAGTGAACTTTTCGATACCCTCCAGGGATTGATAGACGAGCAGGTCCTGACCAATGGCCGGGAAGCCATCGGCCAGCTGCTGGAGCCGACCATGCGCGACCTCTTCGCCGCGCCGCTGCAGGCGAAAATGAACGAAAAAGCCGACCTTGTGATGGACCGCCTGTTCGATGCGGACCATTGGGATCCTGTCACTAAAACCTTCACGCAGCCCATCACCAAGGCGCTGCTGGAAAGTATTCTCGACTCGCCGTATGTGGATATGACCACCGGCTATCAAAGCGTCGCCGGGGCCACCGCCGAGGCCATCGGTCTGCTCAGGGAAGTCAAGGAACGTCTGGTCAAGGTCCAGTCGCATATCACCGATTTCCGCCTCTATTCGCAGCCCGGGCCTGGCAACAAATTTGATAAAATCGCCATCACCGCCAAGCGCGTCGCCGCCAAAATCTCCGCCAAGATGGACGACCCGGTTTACCAGGAGGACATCGAAGCGCTGATCGAAAAGGCGAAGCCGGTCCTGACACAATTGGACATCCTGGCGGAAAAGGCGGAAACCATCTGCGCCACCCTCCTGACTGCTCTCAATGGAAACGGCCCGGTCGTGACGGAGCTGAAGGCGGCCCTCACCGGCACGGTCGCGGAACTGGACAGCGCCACCAATGGAGTCGCGGGCGACTTGCTGACGATCCTCAAACCTTACAAAGGCGGCGTGGACGATCCCTCCCAGGGACAAACGGCGGAAGCCGTGCGCCAACGCGTGATCCAGGCGATGGAGGACCGCTACTATTCCATGGGGATCAGCGCGAATATCCAACGCATTCTCAAACAACGCTTATATGATGTGGAACAGCAGATGCGTCAGGTGGTGGACGGCGTGTTCGAGCAGGCGGACACCGCCGCCCGGGAGTTGATAGGCACCGTGCTGGGCGGAGTGGACAAAAAGCTGACCGAATTCCTCGACGGCGCTTCGGATGTCATGGCCGGAGCCGAAGCCAAGGGCAAAGCCCACATCCGCGGCGATTCCCTGACTGATTTGCGCTTGGACCTCATCGTGGAATTGAAGGCTTCCGAAAAAATGAAGGCCCACGTCTTTATCGAGATCAAGGAACTCAATTCCGAAAACACACCCGGCGGTTGCCTGCCGCCTGGCGGGATGGGCACCGAAGTTACGCTGGGCGCCAAGGAGGTGTCGCTGGAATGGGCCTATCCGGACCTGACCGTCAGCTTCGACACCCGGTTCCAATTCGGGGCTGAAGGCAAGCTGTCCGGCATGGGCGGATCCATCGAGGTGCTGGGCGATATCAAATTCGGCGGGCAGTTCGTCATCAGTGAAATGGGCTGCGCTATCATGTTTGGAAAGACGGAAAACTACTTCAGCGCGGAGGTCGCCATGTCCGTGGGCAAGAGCTTCAAGGCAAAGGGCGGAGTCTTCTTCGGCCGCACCTGCAGCCTGGCTCCGTTCTTCTGGGATGAAAGCATCCAGGAAGCGCTGGGGGAGGCTCCCTTCACCGGCGCTTATGTTTATGGTGAGGTGCACATTGCATTGAACCAATTGATCGGCATCCCCAGCACGTGCCTTTTCAACCTCAGCGTCGGCGCCGGCACCGGTATTGGTTATTTCTCGGAAGGTCCGACCTGGATAGGAAAGATGTTCCTCAGCGTGGAGGGGGAAGTGTTATGCATCATCTCGGTCACCGGCGAGATCTCGCTGGTCGGGGTGAAAAATCCGCAGGGTCTCAACCTTGTGGGCAAAGGCCGGCTGGCAGCGGAGCTGGGCTGGTGCCCCATCTGCATCAGCGTGGAAAAAACCGCCACCCTGACTTACAAAAACAAGAAATGGAGCAAAAAGGTGAATTGATAGCGCGGCCTCGCCAAGGAAAATCATGGCACCCACCCTGGCATGCCATGGGAGTCCAACGTCGTGCGGATGGCTTCCAGATCCCATGTCTGGGCGAAGTGGCCCGCCACCACCGCCAGCCGCCTGCCGGAGGCGTCAAAATCCATCGCCCGGACCGTGCAGGTGATCGGATGAGTCAGGCGGCAGAGGATGCGGCCCTCCCGGGCATCCAACAATGCGATGGTTTCCTGCTCCAGAGTCACGGCCGCCACCCGGCCGCCCGGGCAGGCAACCAGACAGGGCGGGGTGGCGGATTGCCGCTCATGAACCTGGGACCATAACAGATTTCCAGGAGCCACGGCCACCCCATGAACATGCGTCGCCGTAGCCGCCAGGAGGACGTTGTCCTGATCCGCAAAAGCCAAACCGGCGGCGTTTTCCGGAGGCAGGGGCATCGGGATTTCCTGCCCGGTCGAAGTGTCCGCCAACCAAGTGCCGGCAGTCCGGATGGCAGGATCCGCCAAGGATGGTTTCGTGCCGGACCATGCCAGCCAGCGCCCGTTGGCAGACCATGTCAGGGAAGTGACGGCCGCCGCGGCATCCAAACCCAGCGATCCCAACGCAAGCTCGGCCGGCGCGGCGCCGTCCAGTGGAATCCGCCAGGCGGCGAACCCTCCGGGCGATCCCACCACCAGAATCCTCAGCGTGGGATTGAAGGCGAGCCTGGAATCCCGGGGCACATCCGGCAGGGCTCCGCGTTCTTTTCCATCCGCGTCATGATAGGTCAGCGACCTATCTGTGATGCGGAAAAAGCCTGACCTGACGGGATCCCGCGCCAGGGCATCATTCTGTGGAACGTCAGCCGCCGGATGGATGCCCGTTCCTTCCGGATCCATCCGGTGCAGGCCGTGCCCGGTGGTCAGGATGAAGCCGCCATCGGCTCCGGACCGCTGGATCCAGGGCTGGCCGGGCGCATAGGGATTGGGAATGACCGCCGGGGGAATCTTGATCGCCTGCGCGGTGATGGAAGGTCGGCAGACAAAACGCGGACGCTCCCGGCGCAGGGAATCATCCGCCAGAATGAGCGTGCCATCCCGGGATCCCTCAAGGGCCAGCCCGGACATGGGAATGGCATCCGCAGGATGCAGCGTGATGAGATTCCACAATTTCAGCGTGCCGTCATTCCCCAGCGTGGCCATGCCGGTATTGTTATTGAAAAGCGCCGGCGTGGAAACCCCGCCCGCATGCGCTTCCAGAATCCAGACCGGATCCGGCAGCAGGGGAGACCAGCACGTCACTTTGCCCAGATGGGTGGAGATCAGAAAATATCGGGAATCCTGACTCCACGTGGCTTCCCATTGGCTCGTCACCTCCGGATGGTTATATTCCATCGCCAGGGAAAAATCCTCTGTCCGGTAAAGCCGGAGCCCGGGCTCCCTGACGCCTCCCGCGACAAAAAACCTTCCATCCGGGGAAAGGGTGCGGCAGACCCATCCGGGCGGCAGGGCTTCGAAAATCCTGACGTCCGGCGGGGTTTTCCGCAGATTGCACAAATGCGGTTTCAACCCCGAGGCCAACAAGCCCGTGGCCAAAAACTGATCGCCCCCACTGGAAAACGACCGGATTCCATTCAAGCCGGGCAGTTCCAGGATCACCTCCCTGCGGGCCAGATCCCAGACCACCGTGGCTTGGCCCCGCCGGACCGGCAGCAGCCGTCCATCCGGGGAAAGCGGGCCCGGAGGATAACCCCGCGTGGCCGTTTGGAGCGGGAAGTCGGGGATGAGGCATTCCTCCACGCCATCGCTGAAGCGTCGGATCGAGCAGCCTTCTTTTGTCAGAATAACATATCGCGACAAATCCCCGTCAGGCCTGACCCCCCAGCCTCGGAAAGTCCCGTGCGGCACCGCGTCCGGCAGACGTTCCACTCCAGGCATGGCCAGCAGGCTCAGCAATTCATCCCTCACCTCCGGCCGCGGATCCAAAAGCCAGGAACGGCGCACCGCCGCCATAGCAGATTCCCGTGAAAGAAAACTCCCCGCCGTCCGCTTCGCCCGGGCCTCGGCCAGCAACGCGGCGGCTTCCTGAATCCGGGAGGCAGCGGCCGCTTTTTCAGAAATCCACTGCGCCTCCCGGCTGGCATGGCTCTCCCGGATGATCGCCCCGGTAGCCGTTAGCAGCGCGGCGAACAAGGCCAGGGAAAGACCGGCCATCGCCGGATTCCGTTTCGCCTGGATCCAGCGCCGTTCCACCCAGCCGGTCGCCCGCGCATGGATCGGGCGGCCTTCCAGCCAGCGGCGGAGATCCGCTTCCAAAGCCGCCGCGCTTTGATAGCGGGAGGCCGTGGATTTTGCCAGGCACTTCAGACAAATCACCCGCAGATCCCGCGGAATGGTGGGGGGCAAAGGCGGCGGCGGCTCCTCCACAATCCGCCGCAGCAGAGCCGGGATGCCGGGTGCCTCAAAGGCCAACCGCCCGGCCAGCACTTCATAAAGCATGGCCCCCAGACTCCACACATCACTAACCACCGTGCAGGCTCCGGCGTGGCTGGCCGCTACTTCGGGAGCGCTGTAATGGGGCGTGCCCAGAAAATCGTGAGTGCCGGTCAGGCCGCTGATGGAATCAATCAGTTTCACCAGACCGAAATCCGCCACATAGGCCTTATCCGCATCATCAAACAGGACGTTCTGCGGTTTAAGATCGCGGTGCAGCACCCCGTGGAGATGCGCGTAATGCACAGCCGCGGCAAGGCTGGCGAAGAGTGCGGCAATCTCCCGCCATTGTCCGCCCAGCGCTTCCCGCCGGTCCGCCAGCGTGCCGCCCGCCGCCAGTTTCATCGTGAAAAATGGCAGATCGCCCGCCTCATCCACGCGGTAAACCGGCAGGATCGCCGGATGATCCAGCGCCGCCACCGACCGGGCTTCGAGGCGGAACCGCTCGCGCATCCCAGGTTCATCCGCGAGCCGTGGCCGCAGCATTTTCAGAGCCACCGTGCGCCGGGTTTCCTTTTCCCGGGCCCGGTAGACCACTCCCATGCCGCCGCGGGCGATTTCCTCCAAGACCTCATGTCCAGGCACCGGCATGGCCTGCGGACCGGGCCCGGTGGCGGGGCCTCCCGTTGCCGTTCCGGCCCCCCACACACAGGTGGCGCATAACAACGCCGGATAATCCGGAGCCAGCAAGGCTCCGCATTCCATGCAATGAAGTTCCGCCGGGTTCATGCGGCCGTGAGCAGTTGCCGCAGATAGTTCATTTCCTCCTCCACCTCATGCGGCGCGCCCACCGTCCGGCGCACTTCCGCCCGCAGGTATTCCCGCAGCTTTTGCCGCCAAAGATGAATCTCCGACCGGAACGCCGCCACCGGCATGCCCAAACGCGCGGCGGCCGCATCCTGGGATATCGCCTCCCCCGGCCCGCCGATGAAAATCGAGATGACCTCCAGCGCCTCCTCCCCTCGCCGCGCGCGGCACTCCGCGGAAACCCGGTTCAGCGCCACCTGCATCACCGCCAGCGCCCATTGCCTATCAAATTCCATGCCGGCCAGGGAATCCGTGATGCCGGTGTCCTCCAACAATTCCGCATGATCATGGCCGCTCCCCCGTTTCAGCGTGAGCCGCCGGTCCCTTTCGCACAATAAAAAGTTGTTCAGGACACCTTGCAGAAA
>JAQGPD010000405.1 GCA_028293305.1 Verrucomicrobiales bacterium
CGCTCAGTCCTCTGAGCGGTTTTCAGGGAATCAGTTTTCCGGAGAATCGGCTCTACTCAAAGCACCCACCAGTCCATTGGAGAATGTGCAGGTGTGCTGAAAAAGAGCTGATGCTCTGAGTAAGGCCAGTGCTCTGAGTAAAGCCGATGCTTTGAGTAAAGCCGATGCTTTGAGTAAAGCCAATGCTTTGAGTAACCGCTCAGAGGACTGAGCGGACCACTCTGGGCGGACTACTCTGGGCGGACTACTCTGGGCGGACTACTCTGAGGCCCGCATTTTGACCTAAGCCTCCGCTTCGTCCTCCGTCGGCTCATCCGGATCCTCCTCGATTTCCCGCCGCCATTTCCGGCTGATCCATGGCCTGACGAGGCCGTAGAAAAGATAGCCGATGAACAAAACCGCGACCATGACCTTGGGTTTGTAAGCGATGACGGCGACGAGGGCGATGGCTCCCAAAAACCAGGGAATGGTGCGCTTGGTTTTCCAGCTGAGGCCTTTGAAGCTGGGGTATTTCACGGTGCTGACCATGAGGAAGGACAGCAGGAGCAGCAGGGCAGGGAGGCACCATTTCCAGAAACCGAGTTCGATTTGTTTGCTGTTAAAATCGTCCAGCAGCAGTGTGATGGAACAAATCACCCCGGCGGCGGCGGGGATGGGGCAGCCGGTGAAGTCGTTGCTGGGCTTGCCCTTGGGAGCGGAGGCGGCCACGCAGTTGAAGCGCGCCAGCCGGATCGCTCCGCAGAGTATGTAGGCAAAAGCGATGAACCAACCGGCGCGGTCGTTGCTCTCGATATCGATGTGGTCCAGCACCAGATGGTGCATGAGAAAAGCGGGAGCCACGCCGAAGCTGACGATGTCCGCGAGGGAGTCGAACTCACGTCCGAACGGCGATTCCTCCCCGATGGCGCGGGCGATGCGGCCGTCGAGCAGGTCGAAAAGGCACGCGCCGAGAATGAGCCAGATGGCGGTGTAGACGGCGGTCGGCGCGGGGTCGTGCCGCAGCAGCAACATAGCGTAGAAGCCGCAGAACAGATTCCCGGCCGTCATGAAGTTTGGCCAGAAGTGGATTTTAGGGAGGTCCTGATTCATGCGGGGAAAAGGGGGGATGCCGGTGGTCCGGGTTGACCCCAGCCTAGGCGCGGCTACCGTCGCGGAAAGAGGAAAATCCACCATGAATGCCCCCCCCGAAATGCCCGCTCCCCCGGCCGACGCCCCCCCCATTTCCGCCGTCCCTCTGCATGCCGGGCTGACCATGGGGGAACTGCTAGACGCCTTCCCCGGAGCCCGGCGCGCGCTTTTTGCCAAATACCACGTGGGCGGCTGCACCAGTTGCGGGTTCGGCCTGGAAGAAACCCTGGAGCAGGTCTGCGCCCGCAATGACGACATGCCCGTCGCCGAAGCCCTGGCGCATTTGCAGGCCAGCCGGGAAAATGATGCGGCGATGGAGATTTCCGCCCCGGATTTGAAATCGGCCCTAACGTCAGCGGATCCGCCGCGTCTCCTGGATGTGCGCTCCCGCGAGGAATACGAGGCCGTCCGCCTGCCCGGCGCGGAACTCATGACCCAGCCGCTGCTGCAGGAGTTTTTCCACACCGGCGACAAAACCCAGGCCATCGTCGTCTATTGCCACCACGGCCTCCGCAGCCTGGACGCCGCCGCCTATCTGATAGGGCACGGTTTTCAAAAAGTGAAATCCCTGGCCGGCGGCATCGACGCCTGGAGCACGGAGGTGGATCCGACGGTCAGGCGATACAAATTGGAAATGGAATGAGGGAGGAAGGAAGGTAAAAGGGTTCAGGGTTCAGGTTTCAGGAAGCGTAAATTCAAGCCAGTGATTACAGCCCGATCCCTCAAATCCCAGAACCTTCCCGCTTTTTTCCTGACATAACTCCACCGCCAGACCCCCCCTCCATTCCCAAGCCCAGGAAACACCCAAAGCCCAAAGCCCTGAAACCTGAACCCTGAAACCTGAAACCTGAACCCTTTCACCTTTAAATGAACGAACAACTTCTCAACGACGCCATCGCCAACCCCCGCAATCTTGGCGAGATGCCGGATGCCGATGCCGTGGGCACGGTGGGCAGCCCCGAATGCGGCGATATGGTCCGCATGTGGCTTAAATTCACCGAGAAGGACGGACGAAAAGTCATCGACCGCGCCTCCTTTCAAAGCTTCGGCTGCCAGACCGCCATCGCCGTCGCCAGCATGGCCACGGAAATGTTGAAAGGCCGCACCGTGGACGAGGCCCGCCAGCTTTCCGCCGCCGAAATGTCCACGCCCCTCGGCCCGCTTCCGCCGATGAAAATCCACTGCGGCCAAATGGTCGAAGGCGCACTGCGGGCGGCCTTGGAAGCGGATGCTCCCGCCCCGGCCGCTGCCGCGCCCCTAGCCGCTCCTGCCGCCGCCGGGCACCTGGCGGAAAGTCTCGGCGAGGCCGCTGCGCCCAAGTCCGGGAAACTCAAAATCGTTTTTGAATAACTGATAGTTTATCCCAGCACCCCCGCCGCTTCCGGCCGCTCCCGGCCGCTCGCCGGTCGGCCTGACATTCCGGAGTTTCTCCAT
The DNA here is from genome assembly GCA_028293305.1 of Verrucomicrobiales bacterium. Lineage (GTDB taxonomy): Bacteria > Verrucomicrobiota > Verrucomicrobiia > Verrucomicrobiales > V1-33 > CAIZWU01. The sequence goes on from JAQGPD010000405.1 coordinate 2,563, forward strand.
CCCTCGCTAAAATCCCCTCCGGCAGCCGCTCGTCCGCGTTCCGGCTCGCCTCAACATTTCCTCCATGGAACTTAAAAGACTCTTCCTCCTCGACGGCATGGCCCTGGTTTACCGGGCGCATTTCGCGTTCGCCGTGAAGCCGATCATGACCAGTTATGGTCTGAACGCCTCCGCCATGCTGGGCATCACCAACACCGTGGTGGAGTTGATCCAGAAGGAAAAACCCACGCACCTGGCCATGGTCTTCGACACCAGCGCGCCCACCGCGCGGCACCTCCGCTTTCCCGCCTACAAGGCCCAGCGCCAGGAAATGCCGGAGGACCTCAGCATCGCCATTCCCCACGTGAAGCGGATCATGGATGCCTTCCGGATTCCTGTTATTGTATTGGATGGTTACGAGGCGGACGACATCATCGGCACCCTCGCCCGCCGCGCCGAGGCGGAGGGTGGCTATGAAACTTACATGGTCACACCTGACAAGGATTTTTCCCAGCTGGTGGACGAGCGCACTTACATGTGGAAACCGGGCCGCCAGGGGAGCGATCACGAGGTCATCGGCGTGGCCGAAGTGCAGGCCCAGTGGCTGGTGGAAAAACCCGTGCAGGTCATCGACATCCTGGGCTTGTGGGGCGATGCCTCGGACAATATTCCCGGCGTTCCGGGGATCGGCGAAAAGACCGCCAAGAGCCTGATCCAACAATTCGGCAGCATCGAAAACATCCTGGCGAATCCTGACAAACTCAAAGGAAAGCAAAAAGAAAATCTCATCAACTTCGCAGAGCAGGCGCGCCTGTCCCGGGACTTGGCGACCATCCAGTTGGACGTGCCGCTGGAGTGGGATTTGGCGGACCTGATCCGGCAGCCTTTGGATGAACCCGCCGTGCAGTCCTTGCTGGTGGAGTTTGAATTCAACGCCGTCGGCCGCCGGTTGTTTGGCGAAAACTTCAAAGCCGGCCGTGGATTCCACCGCCGCGAGGAAGGCACCGCCGCCGCGGCTGCTTCCCCAACAGAAACCACCTCCGACCCCGCGTCCGCCACTGATGCTTCCGCCGCCGCCGCCGTGGTGCCCGTGCTGAAAACCCGGGAGTCCGTTCCCCACACCTGGCAACTCGCCGACACCGCGCCCGCCCGCGCCGCCGCCCTCGCCAAAGCCGCCGCATCCAAGGTGATAGGCTTCGCGGTGGATTGGCACGGAGCGGATCCCCGCGCTTCGGAAATCCGAGGCATCGTCCTGGCGACCGCCGTTCATGAAGCTTTTTACCTAACGGGAGTCGATTCCGCCGCCCTGGCCGCTGAAGCTGCCGCCCTGACATCCGATCCCGAGGTCACCCTGACAGGTCATGATTTGAAGGAATCCCTGCAGGTCCTGCTCCTCCACGCGCTGCCTCCCGTGCAGGCGAAAATCTTCGATGTCATGCTCGCCCAGGCATTGATCGACCCCGAGCAAAAAGGCACGTTGGGCTACCTGTCGGAAGCGCTGCTCGGCTACGCCCTGACAACTCCAAAGGCGGTCGAGGCTTCCGGCCAGATGCTCATGCCCGGCATGGAACCTGGCGATACCGGCCGCGCCGACCGCGTCATGGAAGCGGCGGATCTGGCCCTGCAATTGAAGCCGCTCCTGGAGCCGAAACTCCACGCTTTGGAGCAGGACCGCGTTTTTTACGAAATCGAAAGCCCGCTCATTCCTGTCCTGGCAGGCATGGAGGCGGCGGGCATCCGGCTGGATCCCGCCGTGCTTTCCGTCATTGGTCAGCGCCTGGAAAAGGAAATCGCCGACTTGGAATTGTCCGTTTATGACAAAGCCGGAACCCGTTTCAACCTGAATTCGCCCAAACAACTGGGCGAGGTTCTTTTTGATAGGCTCAAGTTGATAGAAAAGCCCAAGAAAACCAAAACCGGTCAATACATGACCGGTGAGGACATCCTCGCCGAGCTGGCCCTGACCCATCCGGTCGCGGGCGAGCTGCTGGCTTACCGTGAGGCGTCCAAACTCAAGAGCACCTACGTGGACGCGCTGCCGCTGGCCATCGCCCCGCGCACCGGCCGGGTGCACACCACTTTCCATCAGGTCAGCACCGCGACCGGACGCCTGGCTTCCAACAATCCCAACCTGCAAAACATCCCCATCCGCACCGAGGCCGGGCGGGAAATCCGGAAAGCCTTCATCGCCCCGGCTCCCGGATGGTCCTTATTGTCAGCGGACTACAGCCAGATCGAGCTGCGCGTCATGGCGTCCATCTGCCGGGACGCCCACATGATGGAAGCCTTCGAACAAGGCATCGACATTCACACCGCCACGGCCGCGCGCGTGCATGGCGTGGAGGTTTCCGGCGTCACCGGCGACATGCGCCGCACGGCAAAGATGGTGAATTTCGGAATTATCTACGGCATCAGCGCCTTCGGTTTGGCGCAACGCCTGGGCATCGCCCGCAGTGAGGGCAGCCGGCTGATCGATGAATATTTCGTGCAATATCCCGGCGTGAAACACTACATGGAAAGCACCGTGGAGGATGCGAAAAATTGTGGTTATGTCGAGACCATCACCGGTCGCCGCCGTTATTTGCGGGACATCAATTCCAGCAATGTGAATGTCAGGAAAGCCGCCGAGCGCACCGCCATCAACATGCCCATCCAAGGCACCTCCGCGGACATGATCAAGATCGCCATGACCCGCACCGCCGAAGCCCTGCGCAGCCGCGGCCTGGCCACGCGCATGCTCCTCCAAGTCAACGACGAACACGTCTTCGAAGACCCGGATGAGGAGAGCGAACTCATCCGCTCCCTCCTGCCCGGCCTCATGCAGGACGCGCTGCCGCTGGCCGTGCCGGTGGTGATTGAACTCGGCCAGGGCGCGGACTGGTTCACAGCCCACGCCTGACCATTTTCATCGAGCCGGCGGTGCCTGCTAACTTTTTTCGAAAATGCCTCTGTCCTTCTGCTGACGGAAGTCGGCCCGTCCGCGAAGCAGTCACTTTGCCGCTGCCGGAACTGGCTCCCCAGCGGGTTTTGCGGTGGGTTTTCCGGCGGGTTTATCAGCCGGTTTGGTTTCGGTCGGGAAGGGAGGATTGGTCCAGGCACCGGGGGCGGTTTCCTTGATGTTGGCGGGGATTTCCGCCGGGGTCAGGCCCATCGCCCAGGAAAGACCGCCGGTCAGGACGGAATGGAATAACGGATTGGTCCAGACGTCCTCGCGGTGGCCCATGCTGGTGTAAAAGACGTGGCCTTTTCCCTCCATGCGCGCCCAGGTGGATGGATAGGCGGGACGTTGATAGTCGATGCCTTTCATGGCGGGCGAGTCCTGCAGGAGGAGCACGTGGAGATCATCGCGGAAGTCCTTCAGGGAATACCACTCCTCATTCAGATCGAAGCTGGCGCCGAGGTTTTCCATGCCCGGGAACTTGGGGTTGATGACGGTGTTTTTGGCGGATTGCTGGGCACCGTGTTTGATGAATTCCGCGCCGATCATGCGGACGTAGGAATCGGCTTTTTCGCCGTGGTTCACATAACGGTCAGGGCCTTTTTTGGATTCGTTGTCGGTGTGGAATGTATCCGTGGCCGAGTGCGTGCCGGCGAAGGCGCCGCCGTTTTTGACGTAGTCGAGCAGCGCCTGTTTTCCGGCGGCTGTCATCGGGGGTTGTTTGTCAGTGCCGGGACTTGTCAGGTCGCCGGTGGTGTAGAAAAGGACGGCATCGAACTGTTTCAGATAATCCGGCGAGAAAAGCGATCCGTCCTTGGAAAAGGTGAACTCCCAATTTTGTTTTTCGCCGATGGCCAGCAGTTGTTTTTCCGCCCATGAAGGCTGGCCGTTTTTGTAGGAGATAACCGAATGTTCAAAGCCGCTGGATTTGGAAAAGAAGAGGATTTTCTTTTTGGCGGAAGTGGCGGGTGTGGCGGGTGTGGCGGGTGTGGTGCTTTTCCCGGCGGCATCCGCGGCGGTGCCGGGCGTGGCGGGGATGAAAAAAGCGGTGGCGGCTCCAAGGGTGAGGAGGGGCAGGACGAATTTTGATTTCATGCGATGGCGGGATTGGAACGGATTTGAAAGAGGTCGATGAGTAGCAGGCGAATACCTATGGCGATTACTAATGGCGATGAGTAAAGGGCGGCTGGGAATGGGGGAAGGAAAATCGGTTTTTGGTGGGTTTTTGGAGAATGGCTTGGAATTCGCGGTAAGCGGTGGGCGCGCGGCGGGCGCGCGGAGGGCGCGCGGAGGGCGCGCGGAGGGCGCGCGGAGGG
>JAQGPD010000367.1 GCA_028293305.1 Verrucomicrobiales bacterium
GCTGGAAAAACGCGTTTGGAATTTATAGATTCCCGGCCGGAATTGATAGTAGGTGGGGGCGGGGATGTGGGGACGCGGAATGGGGCGGGGAGCACACGCGCTCCGCGTGTTGTTTTCCGCGCCCTGCGGAAAAATTGGAATGATCGGCGGAGCCGCGCCTCTTTTTTTACGGGGGAGGGAGGTGGGTTTTGCGGCGTAGGGAAATGGGAGTTACGCGGGGGGGGGGGGATTGGCGGCTTCGCCGGGTTTTTTCAGGTGCCACGCGGGGGCGCGGGGCACTACACGCGGGGCGCGTGTGCTCCCCGGGGGTTCCGCTTCGCGGGGAACCTTGTGATTGGGGCGGAGGCGCATTTCTTTTTTTACGTTAAGTTATTTCCTGGCCGGTTTTCGGGATTGGAAAATGCGGGCAACAGCAGGTAATGAAGTTGGCTGAATCATTGGGCGGGCTTCCTGCCCTTCTCCTTTTTATTTGGGAGCAGGTCTCCCGGGGCTTTTGTCCCGGGCTGCCATGGTTGGACCCTTCAGGCCCAGGACGGGCGAGCATACCGTAGTGGACGGTCATTTACGGGACTTTCCCTGGTCGGACCGGGGCCAAAAAAATCCCCGGAAACCTGACGGCTTCCGGGGATTTCTGCTTTAGGACGGATGGTTCCTGAAAGGGTTATTTAAGCGCGATTTTTTTGAGTTCGTCGGCTTTGTTGGTTTGTTCCCAGGTGAGATCTTTGTCGTCTTTGCCGAAGTGGCCGTAGTTGGTGGTTTTGGCGTAGATGGGGCGCAGGAGGTTCAGCTGGCTGACGATGTCGGCGGGCTTGAAGGAGAACACTTTGAGGACGGCGGCGAGGATGGCGTCATCGCTGACGATGCCGGTGCCGAAGGTATCGATGTGGACGCTGACGGGCTGGGGATGGCCGATGGCGTAGGCGAATTGGACTTCGCATTTGGCGGCGAGGCCGGCAGCGACGACGTTTTTGGCGACCCAGCGGCCCATGTAGGCGGCGCTGCGGTCGACTTTGGACGGGTCCTTGCCGGAGAAGGCGCCGCCACCGTGACGGCCCATGCCGCCGTAGGTGTCCACGATGATTTTGCGGCCGGTGAGGCCGGTATCGCCCTGAGGTCCGCCGATGACGAAACGCCCGGTGGGGTTGATGAGGAACTCGGTGCCTTTCAGCATTTTGGAGGGGAGGACCTTCTTGATGACCTTTTCGATGCAGAATTCCTCAATCTCCTTGTGATCAATGCCTTCGGCGTGCTGGGTGGAAATGACGACGTTGACGATGCGGGTGGGCTTGCCATCGACGTATTCCACTGAGACCTGGCTTTTGGCGTCGGGGCGGAGCCATTTGGCTTTTCCGCTTTTCCGGATAGCGGTGAGGGCGGCGCCCACACGGTGGGCGAACATGATAGGCGCGGGCATGAGCTCCGGCGTCTCGTCGCAGGCGTAGCCGAACATGATGCCCTGGTCGCCGGCGCCTTGTTCGGCGGTCTTTTTGCCTTTGGCTTTCTTCGCGTCCACGCCTTGGGCGATGTCCGGGCTCTGGGCGGTGATGAGGTTCATGATGAACACCTTGTCCGCATGGAAAACATCGTCGTCATTCACATAACCGATCTCGCGGATGGCGGCGCGGACGATGGCTTCGTAGTCGAGTTTCGCCTTGGTGGTGATTTCGCCACCGACGACGGCGACGTTGCTTTTCACGTAGGTTTCGCAGGCCACGCGGCTGGTGGGGTCCTGGGCGAGGCAGGCGTCGAGGACGGCATCCGAGATGGTGTCGGCGACTTTGTCAGGATGGCCTTCGCCAACGGACTCGGAGGAGAAAATGTAGGAACGGGGCATGGGCTGCGGTGGGTTCAGTCTGGGTTGAAGGGTGGAGCGCGCCGGGTTCCGGGAGAACGTAACGACGCATCAGGATATGTTGATATATGGCAATTATAAATGCTCAGTCAATGGGGAATTGGTGGGGATTCGTCATGAAAATTTGCGGGTTCGCATCGGGCGGGGATGTGCTTGTATGGCATCATGCGAGAGTTTTATGTTATTTTATGGAGGGTGGCGAAAGCTTTACCGCGCTGGACCGCGCCTGTGGTCTTGCTGTTGAGTTTTGCTGGAGCGGGGTTTGGGAAGGGGGCGGAAATTCCGGAAGGAGGGCGTGGTTTGTTGGGGTCACCTGAATTGAAAGTGTATGCCGGACGCGCGGCGGACCGTGGCGCGGCGGCGGAGACGGTGCCGGTCACGGGGCGGAGTTTCCCGACGGCTCAACGACTTTTGATGCCGCAGAATCCGGCCAACCCATGGGATGCGGGGGCGCGGGCCGCCCTTACCGGACCGGTGGCGGAGGGCGAAGTCGGGTTGGTGGTTTTCGAGGCGCGCGCGATTCCGCTCAGCGGGCAGGTTCCGGCTGACGCCTCGGCGGGAGGGGCGGTTTATTTGGAGGAAGTCAATCCGCCCAGTTATCCCAAGGCGGCGGAGCTTAGTTTTAAATGCGGCCCGGATTGGCAGGTTTTTTATTTGGCGTTCAAGGCCACCCGCAGCCTGCCGGAGGGAAAAGGCGCGGTGGTTTTCCATCTCGGCCAGCGCGCGCAGGGACTGGAGTTGGGGCCGGTGCGGGTTTTGAACTATGGGAACGCCTTGGAGGTGAAGGACTTGCCGCGCACGGCGGTGACTTATCGCGGGCGCGGGGTGGATGAGCCATGGCGGAAGGAGGCGGCGGATCGCATTGCGAAATTCCGCATGGCACCGTTGGTTCTGAAGGTGGTGGATGCTGCGGGAAAACCTCGCGCGGGTGTGGCAGTGAGGCTTCGACAAGTGCGGAGCGCGTTCGGATTCGGCAGTGCTGTGACCGCGGAATGGCTGACCAAACCCGGGGCCGATGGGGATGCTTACCGGAAAATAGTGGAGGACAGCTTCAGTCGGGTGGTCTTTGAAAACGATCTCAAAATGGAGTTTTGGGAGGATTCCCTGAAAAACGCATCGGACAGCACTTTCCGTTGGGAAAACACCCAGAAGGCCTGCGACTGGTTGAAGGCCAGGAACATCGGAATCCGCGGGCACTATCTTTCCTGGGCACCGTGGGAAAAATGGTCGGAGGAACTAAAGGGCCAGCCTGACAAAATCCGCGAACGCATCCTGACGCATATTCCCCGCATCACGAAGGAAATCGGGGAGCGGGTGATTGAGTGGGATGCCATCAATCACTTGGCCGGATGGGCGTCGAACATTGATGAAGTCACCGGTCCGGGAGTTTACACAGAGATCATGAAAACCTCGCGTGCGGCGACCAAACTGCCGCTGTGGGTGAATGAGGATCAGGTGTTCCGTCCCGGACGGCAGCAGGAGGATTATTACGCGAGGATCCAGAAATTGATAGCGGACGGGCAAAAGCCGGATGGTATTGGAAATCAGGCGCATTTTGACGACAGTTTCCTGCCCGGTCCCATGGAGTTGCTGGCGAACAGCGACCGGTTCGCGGCTTTGGTGCCGGCGTTGCAAATCACTGAGTTCGATGTGGTGACGCATGGAGACGAGCAGTTGGAGGCGGACTATCTGCGCGATGTTCTGACCATGGCCTACAGTCATCCCGCTTACACTGGATTCATTGTTTGGGGCTTTTGGGAAGGACGGCATTGGAAGCCGGAAGCCGCCCTGTGGCGGAAGGATTGGAAGGAAAAACCGTCCGCCGTGGTGTGGAAGGAACTCGTTAACGATCAATGGGCGACATCCGCTGAAGGGAAGACGGGGGAAAATGGGGAATATTTGGTTCCTGCCCATTTCGGAACCTATGAAATCATCGTGGACGCGGGCGGCGGGGCACCAGTTGTGACCCAAAGCGTCGTCCTGACCCGGGAGACGCCGCCCACGGTTTTGAGCGTGCCGTGAGGGTATGCGCGGTTTTTCCGATGAATCGGAAACCGTCGGTGACTCCAACGGCCGGGCGGGAATGCCGGCATGGCGATTCCGGGGCTGCTTCTGCCCGGGGTCCTGTTCCGGCGGACCGCCCGGTGCGCGCATGAACTCTTGCAAAAGCCCGTTGGCACGCTACAGAAACGGCCCCCCGCGCGCCGCCTGCATGGCCGCTGCCCGGTAACCAACCCTCCCCATCTTTCCCATGTCCACCGAAACCACCCTCATTCTTTTCAAGCCCGACGCCGTGACCAAAGGCATCATCGGTGCGGTGCTGCAACGTTTTGAATCCGCCGGATTCCGCGTGCAGGGTCTCAAAATGATGCACCTCAGCCAGGACATCCTCAAAGAACATTACGCCCACGTCGCCGACCGCCCGTTTTTCCCGGAAATCGTCAGCTTCATGCAGAGCAGCCCGGTCGTCGCCCTCGCCCTCAGCGGTGAAAACGCCATCTCCCGCGTCCGCGACCTCCTCGGCCCGACCGATTCCAAAAAAGCGCCCGCCGGCACGATCCGCGGCGACTTCGGCACGGACATGATGGTGAACGTGTGCCACGCCTCCGACAGCCCTGAAGCCGCCGCCGCCGAAGTGAAGCGCTTCTTCGCTGCCGGGGAAACTTTCTAAGACGATTTAGCCACAGAGGGCACGAAGAAGTCTCTGTGATCTTTGTGGCCAATTCCCTGATTTTTTAGCCACAAAGAGCACAAAGAAACACAGAGAGCTGGGGAAAAAACCAGCGGCGCGCCGATCCTTTTTGATCTTTGTGTTTCTCTGTGATCTTTGTGGCCAATTCCCTGATTTTTTTT
>JAQGPD010000381.1 GCA_028293305.1 Verrucomicrobiales bacterium
CGCCGCCTGGCTGCCCATAACATCGCGCTGGACGGTGCCGCCGACCATGGTGTCAGCGAGGCTTTGTATCTGCACGATCCTGACATGAATGGCGTGGAGTTATACTGGGACCGTCCTGAAAGCGAATGGCCCCGCGCCGCGGACGGCACGCTGTCCATGTTCACCCGCCCGCTGAATCTGGACAAGATGTTAGCGCAAAATTCCTAGCTGCACTCACCCTGCAATGTGGCAAAGCCACCTTGGACTGCGATGACTTGTCATCGCTTTCCCTCGCGAAGCTTGCTGAGCCGAATGTGATACGCGGTGGGATGTTGGACTTCGTTGGAGGGGGGCGGTTTTGCTTGGTTGTTTGTTGTTTGTTGGATGGTGCTTTAAAAAAATTAGATACACCTCAGCGAGCTTCGGTTGGGAAAGCAATGACAAGTCATCGCAGTCCAAGGCGCTTTGCGCGGGCGGGTTCGTGTGTTGCCGGGAGTTCTTCTTATACTTCCTCCAGGGGAGTCAGGGCGTCGCCGAAGGTTTTGGGGCGGACCTCCATTTTGTCCATCATGGACATGAAAAGACGACAGAGTTGGCGGTCGGATTTTCCTTGGTATTCCAGGACCCGACCACCCTTCAGTCTGCCTCCGGCGCCGCCGAGGACGATGACGGGAAGTTGGTCGTTGTCGTGTTTCGCGCCGGCCATCATGCTGGAGCAATGCATGAGCATGGTGTTGTCCAAAAGCGTGCGCGGACCTTCCTGGATGGCTTCCAGTCGGCGGGCGATGTAGGCGGTTTGTTCCATGAAAAATTGATTCACCTTCAACCAATCGTCCGCGTCGCTATGTGATAGCAAATGGTGGATCATGTAGTCGATTCCATTCCCTGCCTGCTGAATGCTGGGGAGATTGGGGAAGCGGAGGGCGCTGTGGTCGTTATTCAGTTTCAGCGTGGTGACACGCGTGGTGTCGGTTTGGAAGCCCAGCACGAGGATGTCGCACATGAGCCGCATGTGCTCCGCGATGTCCTGCGGGATGCCGTCCGCGGGACGGGCGCGGTCGGGCTTGTCGAGGGTCGGGCGCCAGCCTTGGAGTTCGCCGCGTTTGCCTGCGTTGCCGATGCGTTTTTCCACGTCCCTGACCGATTCGAGATACTCGTCGAGTTTCTGTTGGTCGCTGCTGCTGATGCCGCGCCGGAGGTCCTGCGCATCGGCTAGAACGGCATCCAGCACACTGCGGTCGCCCGGCCCGGTGGCGTCTTTGAAAAGACGGTCAAAGGCCAGGGCGGGATAAATTTCCAACGGCGTGGGCGAGGTCGGGGAGCTCCAGGAAATGTGCGAGCTGTAGAGCATCGAGTAGTTTTTATGAACCGATGGATTGGAGCGTTCACAACCCAGAACCAGACTGGGGACCTTGGCGGAACGGCCGTAGGTTTGAGCAACAAATTGATCGAAGCTGGTGCCGGAACGGATTTCGCCGCCCGAGGCGATGGGCGCTCCTGACAAAAGATTTCCGGTTTGCGAACTGTGGATATTTCCCTTTGTCGCTTCCGCATGATAGAGACCGCGGACGAACAACATTTTCTCGCGGAAGTCATGCAGGGGTGCCAGCACCTTACCGAGTTCCATCTCCTTGCCGGAGCCTTTCGCCCACCATTCTCGGGAGTGAAAACCATTGCCTGAAAACAACACCGCCAGCCTGACAGGAGCCTCGCTGGCCGGCTTGTCGCGGACGGGTTCGTCGCCCCAGACATTGCGGGATTCCAGCCAGGGCAGGGCCATGCTGACGCCGGTGCCGCGGAGAAAGGCGCGGCGGGAAAAACGATGGGCACTCATGGTGGGAATGGATGTGAAGTGATAGGTTGATTTGGAGGCAATAACAGGTTCCGGGGCGGCGGTCAATCCACGGGCCAGGCAAGGCCGCGGATTTGCAGAAATTGAGGGCTGAGCACGATGAGTTCGACCAGGGGACCGATGCGGCCGTCGCCGGTTTCGAGTTGTTGGATCATCTTTTCCATCAGCGGACGGTCTGAAAGCTGGGTGGCGCGGCCGAGGGAATAACCAAGCAGCTTTTTGCAGAATTGATGGAGGAAATCGCGGCGGCGCGGGCCGAGGATGTAGGATCGCAGGCCGTCCAGTCCCGCCAAAACCTGGCCATTCGGCAGGGTGGCCGTGGAGTTGATAGGAAGTCCGGCGGCATCCTGTTGGCGGGCACGGCCGATGGCGTCGAAACCTTCCAGCGCATAACCGAAGGGATCCATCTGCTGATGGCAGGCCGCGCAGTTGGGATCGCTGCTGTGGCGTTCCGTCAGCTGGCGTTCGGTTAGGCCGGCGGGAGGCTCGTCAGGGAGGACGGGCACGCCCTTGGGCGGGCGGGGGAGTTTGTCTCCGAGGACCACTTCGCAGAGCCAGTTGCCGCGGAGGATCGGGCTGGTGCGGGAGGCGCCGCTTTGTTTTGCCAGGGTGGAGGCCAGGCCCAGGATGCCGCCGCGACCCGCCGCGCGCAGGCCGCTGACTTCGTGCCATCCGTCGCCGGGTGCGGGGAGGTTATAGTGCGCGGCGAGAGCGGGACTGACGAATGAGCGGTCGGATTCCAGCAGCGAAAGCACGTGGCGGTCGGCTTGGAAAAAGTCGGTGAAGCAGCGGATGCTTTCCTCCAACATATCACCGCGCAGCGCCCGGAAAGTCGGGAAATGCCGTTCGCTTTTTTCGTCCAGCGTATCGAGGTCGCGGATGTGCAGCCATTGGCAGCCGAACTCCGCGGCGAGGCGGCGCACGCGTTTGTCGCGGAGCAGGCGGCGGACTTGATTTGTCAGGACGACGGGGTCGCGCAGCGTGCCGGCGGCGGCGAGTTGGCGGAGTTCCGGGTCCGGCGCGGAGGACCAGAGGAAATAGCTGAGGCGGGTTGCGAGTTCGTGATCGCTGACCGGGGCGGCTTTGACACCGGCCATGGATTGCTCGCCGCGGTAGAGGAAAGCCGGGGCCACCAGCACGCGGGCCAACATCAGGCGCACGGTTTGGTCATGGGGCAGCTGTTCTGTCAGGAGCGTGCGGTGGAGGGTGCGCAGGGAGTCCTTCTCCGGATTTGTCAGGGGGCGGCGCCAGGCTTTTTCCGCAAAGGTCAGGACGGCCTCCACCTGGGCGGGGCGGGCGGCGAGGAGTTGTTCCTGGAAGGCGGCGGCGCGGGCGCGGATGGGTTCGCGCATGGGCTCGAAGGAGCTGGGATCGGCGTCCTGCGTGGCGAATTGATAGAGCTGCTCAAAGGCGTCCACCAGCTTCAGGGCGTCCTGACTGACAAAGTGCAGATCCGCCCATTTGCGGTCGAGTTCGGCGGACTCCGCATCCGTCAGGAGCAGGCGGCGGAACTGGTCGTCCTCGCGGTGATAAAGCGTCAGGGTGACCACTTCATCCACCGGCACGATTTTCGTATAACAAAGCGCGGCGGGGAAGAGCGAGCGGAAATCATCGAAGGCCTTTTTGAAGCGCGCCTCGGTCGGACTGCCGGATTGGACGATGATCGGAGCGGTGGAGGCCAGGGCACCCTCGCCGTCCGACCAGGTGGATTTGCCTCCGGCTTCCCTGACAGAACCCGCGATGAGGCTGGCGTCGGCCGCGGGTTTGTCAGGAAGGACCTGCATCTGCACGCTGGCCTCCGGGCTGGCGGAGGTCGACAGGCGGGCGGTGGCGGCGAATTCACTGCCTTCGGCCAGCTCTCCGGGCACACGGATCGTCAGCACCGATGGTGCGGTGGTGGGGATGGTGTTGGCGAAAAGCGAGGGGTCCAATCCCCAGACCGGAGCGCCGGCGGAATTGACAGGAGGATGCTGGAGGAGCGGGGCCAGGAGCGGTCCGTTGAAGGAGGCCAGGCGACGGTATAACAAACTGTCCGGGGCGTCCGGCGCGAGGCCCGCGGCTTTGGTGAGGAGGAGATTTTGGAAGCCCCTGGCAAGTCCGGCGGCGGCGGCGGGGTCGGGCGCGGAGAGCCAGCGGGCGAGGATGGAATTTGGGGGCAGGGCGGGGTCCGTGTCCGTGCCGGTGTCAGGCTCGCTGAAGAACATCCAGCCGGAGGGGTGAGGGTTTCCTGACAATAAATCGGGGGCGGCATCCCGGACCACATTCCAAGTGTGATCGGCGGACGAAATGTTCAAATTGATAGTCGTGAGGTCGCAGACGTGGCTGCCGTCGCGCGGGCCGATGGCCAGGGTGATGAGGTCGTCCGGACGCAGGCTGATGTTTTCAAAAGGGCCGAAGGCGACTTCCTCACCGGCATTGGAAACGCCGGTGGCGAGCCGCTGGCGGACCGGGCCGCGCCGCCATTCCACGGTCCAGGTCACGCCGTTGCCGCATTCCGGATGGGCGTCGCGGATGGAGCCTTTGACCGTGACCTTGTCAGGAAACTTCACGCGCCATCCAGCCACGATGCGGCGGGTGGGGGACGGGTGCATGGCCAGGCTGTGCGGGGGCATGAGCCCGGGGATGCGCACGGCGGCGTCCGAGGTGTTGGCGATGACTCCGAGGGCATCGGCGCCGCTCAGGGTTTTGATGGCGGCATTGCCTTCCGTGGCTTCCGTTTTTCCGGTTAGGCAGGGTCCGTGTTCGGCGGGGCCCGCGCCGAGGCCGAGGCAGTCCAACCATGATTTCAGAATGGCCGGATCGACTTTGTTATCCGCGGCCAGGGAGGCGAGGTCGGGCGGGGTGGTGGCGGAAGTCCAGGCGCTGGCGGCGGCGAGGCTGGCGGCGGCCTGGGCGAATGCGGCATCGCGGTGGGCGGTTAGGCCGGCCACGGCGGCGGGGAGGTCGCGGAGGGCGAGGTCGGGCCGGCCGGGAGCGGTCAGGCGCGGGTTTTCCCAGACGGCGGCATCCCCGGCGGGGCCGTCGCCGGCGTCGGTGGTGGAGAGGTAAAAAGTGACCGTGCCGTCCGGGCCGGGCGGGGGCATTTTGAGGCGCACTTCCGATGTCTGGGCGAGCGGGGTAACCGGGACTTGCCAGGAAGGCGGGCCGTTTTTTTTGCCGATGTGCCCGACCTGGGTGAAGCGCCAGAGCGAGTTCATCCAAGGTGCTAGTTCCGCCACGAGTTTGGGGGCGTCAGCGGGTGCCGCGGTCTTCCAGCGGGTGCGGAGACGGTCGAGCAGGAGGGAGGGAGAGGGGTCGTTGAGGGCGGTCCAGAGCAGGCCGAGATATTTGCTATTGAGGGCGCGGGCGGCGGCCGATTTTTCGACGGTGGTGGTCCCGGCGAGGAGCGCGGCGCGGTCGGTCAGGGTGGCTTCGAGGTATTTTTCATACGGCAGCAATCCCCCGTCGGCGGTGTTGAATTGGACGCCCTGGAGGTTCACGGCCGTTCCACCGCCTGTGACGGTATAACGGTTATAAAAGTTCCGGATTTCAGTGAGGCATTCCTCGGCTTGATCGCGCTGGGAGGTGGCGGCGGAAAAGCGCAGGCCGTCCGGAAGGAGCATGGCGTGGGAGGCGATGTCCTTGGCGGCGTCAAAATATTTCGTCACCAGGGAGGGCGACATCACGAGCGCGGCGCCGGTGTTGGTGAAGCCCTCGCCGGCGGCTCCGTCGACTGGAAATTCCTGGGCGGGATCCAAGGTCGGGACGCCGGTGAGGTCGCGGATGGTGTAAGTGTATTCCGCGTTGGAAAGGCGGCGCAGGATGACGGGTCCGGGGTCGCCGGATTGTGCCAGGGCGACTTCATCCAGGGTGGACTGGACCCAGGTGGAAAGGGTGGTTTTTTCCTCCGGGGACAGGGCGGGTTTGTCCTTGGGCGGCATCTCGTTGTGGGCGAGTTGGTCCATGACGGACTCCCAGACGCGGGTTTCTTTTTTGATGCTGTCGATGGAGGAAAACCGCTGGAGGTCGAGGTCGCCTTTTTGTTTTTCCGTGGAGTGGCAGTCCGTGCAGTATTTTGTCAGGATGGGGAGGATTTCCCGGTCGAAGTCGGCGGCGGAAACGGCGCCGGCGAGGGATGTCAAGATTGTGAATACGGCCGTGGCCCGGAGGGTGGCACGGCTGGGAAGGGCCTGGAGCCGGGCGGCGTTTCGGGCAGAAAGGGGGAGGGCGGGGCGGAGGAAAATCATGCGCGGCGCGGGAAGGCGTGGCAGGAATAAACCGGAGGGGGGTTGATCCTTTCATTTGATGCTCAGGCGGTCAGGGGCGGGAGTGGCGGCGACGACGCGCCATCGGAGCCACGAAATCACAAAAAAGCCCGCCGGAGAAAGGACTCCGGCGGGCGGGTTAGGGCTGGGTTTTTTGTGGGGGGACGGTTGGGGGGAATCAGATCCGCAGGGCGCGTTGGGTGGATTCGCTCAGATATCCGGTGGGGCGGAGGCCGCGGCTGTTTTGGAAACGGATGAGGGCGATGCGGGAGCCGCGGCCGAATTCGCCATCGATGGGTCCGCGGTAGAACCCGAGTTCGCGGAGGCGGAGCTGGGCGCGGGCTTCGAGGCGCATGGGGCGGCGGCGGTCGTCCCGGCTGTCGCGGTGGTCGCGGTGGTCCCGGCTGTCGCGGTGATCCCGGGAATCGCGGTGGTCGCGCGACTCTTCATGGCGGGGGGGAGCGGGGCGGAAAAAGTTCCAAGGGGCCGCATCGGCGAGGCCTGAGGAAGCGATGAGGAGGGCGGTGATGGTGGGGGGGATGAAGTTTTTCATGGCACCGGGTCTGACGGATTTTTGGCCGGGGCTATTCAGTGGAATGCTTTATTTTATTTGGGGCGGTGATCCTTTGGTGGGGAATGTTAAATTATTGTAAGGATGGGTGTTGGTTGTGGGCGAAAAGGCAAAAGGCGAAGGGGAGCGGGGCCGGGGTGCTGGAAGCCGGGGTGTTGGGGAACCGGGGCTCTGGGGAACCGGGGCTTTGGGGAACCGGGGCTTTGC